>CAIXDX010000128.1 GCA_903918335.1 uncultured Methylococcaceae bacterium
CGCTAGAGAAAGAATGTCTACTGTTTTTGACGATGATGAGTTTCTTGTAAAATCTGTGTGTGCGGCTTACTTCGAAAACAATAATCAAGAGGGCGTTTATGTAGGCGCCTATTTAGAAATCCAAGGTCCAAATGGAATGACACCCAATTGGCTAGGTATATTTGTGAGTTATGAAGAGTTTCTACAAAATATTCGCATATCAGGGACGCTTGTTTTGTTAGATGACTGCCCTATGCTGACGGATGAATATCTTTTAGAACTTTGGCAATAATGGCGCTATGAAAGTGACCAATCAAACCACGCAAGATTATATGACCTTGTTGTTTTAGCCATAAAAATATTATTATCTTTTAGAGTAGTTAGGTATTTATTGCTATTAGATTGATTCAATATAAGTTGAATAAGAATCCTATGATAGAGAACATAAGAATTACTTTTTATTAAGAAATAAAAAAGTCAAAGACAACCCAATAACGATAGCTGGTATAACAAAAAAGCTAGTTTGAGATTCGTCGGTATTCTCAGTCCCTCTATTCAAAGACTGGACTTTTGACTGACTGTAAGCACTCTCATTATTTAAGGTAGCTGATACAACTATTATAGGTGCTGTTACGCCAATAAACCCTAGATAAAACATTAGCATTATTTTTTTACTCATATTTTCTCCCCATTAACCTCTCGATCTTTAGTGATCAAAAACCAAATCCAGACTTTGAGTTTATAACTATAAAAAAGTCATTAGCAATCTAACTAGGCACTTTATCCAAAACAATAAGTCCACCCATCAATATTAATGTCCCTAATATTAAAAAATGCGGACCAAAGAACCACAGGATAATCGGCAAGCTAAAAAAGAATGTGCGCGTACCGAAAGAATAATAACTTCCTGCTTTATTAATATATGTACAAGTTTTTTTAAACAAATCACTACAACCAACAGTTTTTCTAGGTAAATTAATCATATAACCTACATGATTAAATACTCGAATAGCCATTGAAAAATAATAGAACGCAACAGCAAAATCCAACAATAATAAGCCTAATTTAATTTGCCAAATTTCTGATAAAGAATCAGGTACAGGGATCCCTAGAGGCCAAAGAGATGCCCACTGCTGAACTTTATCACTTAAATTTAAAGCCCCCATTATTAACAAAATAGACGTTGACGCCATAAAATTGGCTGCCATTACAGAATTACGCAAAGTTTGAATAGCCAATATATTCATACTTTCGTTACCCATTACCTTATCAACCCATTCAGCTCGAATTTGGGCATTGAAATTATGCACACTTCGTTCAGGCTTGCTACGTACCAGCCAATTTAAATATAAATAGTAGGCCAGTATTAAAATGGTACTGACTATAAAGGCGATCAAATCATAATTCAATGTCATGTTTTCCAATCTCTAATTACTATCTTCCGTCATTAACCTACTGTTTTGTCTTTATTTATTAGAAAATAAACCACCGGGATAACCAGCAACGAAAATAAGGTCGAGGCAAAAATCCCAAAAATAAAGCTCCACGCTAAACCAGAAAATATAGGATCTAAAATAATTACAAAAGCACCAAACATGGCGGCACCCGCGGTTAAAAAGATAGGTCTTAGTCGAATAGCCCCTGCTTCTATCAATGCATCCGTTAAAGTTACACCGACTTGTGTACGTAGACGCTCAATAAAATCGATTAATATAATCGAGTTTCTAACCACAATCCCCGCTAAAGCAATCATGCCTATCATTGCAGTGGCAGTAAAATAGATAGGATTAGGATAACCGGCAATCGGCGTAGTCATCAATTGATTTAATACCCAAAAGCCCGGCATGATGCCAATAACAGTAAGGGGTATGGCAATCATCATTACTAAAGGCACCGTTAAAGAACCCGTTTGACCCACCAATAAAACATAAATCATCACTAGAGCTGCCGCAAAAGCCAAGCCAAGATC
>CAIXDX010000129.1 GCA_903918335.1 uncultured Methylococcaceae bacterium
AAGGCCATTGAGCTTAAATCAGAAATTGATTTTATTTTAGGAAATTCATTGTATATAAGGTTACTACTATGCAGGTGGGACAATTTGCCAAGCCTTATAATAGAATTGACTTATAAGTTAAATAATAAAGAAAAATGTGTAGCTCCCTTTCCAGTTCTGGCAATGATAGATAATCCAACGATACAAAGAAAAACATCTCAAATTTTTTCTAATCTGCTCTATCCTCAAAACCAATTATTACCCAAAATCAATTATTACCCAAAGCATTCGAAACTTAGGATAGCCTATTTTTCTGCTGATTTTAGAGATCATCCCGTGTCTGGTCTAACTGCAGAATTATATGAGACTCACGATAGAAGTCATTTTGAAGTTTATGCATTTTCTTTTGGTCCAGATACAAATGATGAGATGAACCTGCGTATTAAAGCTGGGGTGGATCATTTCTATGATGTAATCGCGATGTCAGATAAAGATGTTGTATTGCTTGCACGAAACCTACAAATTGATATAGCCATTGATTTGGGTGGGCATACTCAGGATAGCAGGACAGGCATATTTGCAATGCAAGTGGCACCCATACAGCTCAGTTATATTGGTTATCTTGGAACAATGGGTGCTGATTATTATGATTATCTCATTGCTGATAAAGTTATTATTCCAGAGCAGTATCAAGAACATTATTGTGAAAAAATTGTTTATCTACCCAGTTATCAGGTTAATGATTCAAAACGTGAACTACCTGAGATAATATTTACACGTAAAGATATCGGATTGCCAGAAACAGGGTTTGTGTTTTGCTGTTTTAATAACACCTATAAAATCACACCGACTACATTTGATGGCTGGGTGAGGATACTTAATCAAGTTGAGGATAGTGTCTTATTGCTTTATATTGATAACGAAACTGCAAAAAACAACCTAATAAAAGAGATAGTGTGTAGGGGAATTGATTCTAGTCGATTGTTTTTTGGAAAACGGTTGTCGATGCCCGAATACTTGGCTAGATTTAGGGTGGCAGATTTGTTCTTAGATACGTTACCTTATAATGCGGGTACCACAGCAAGTGATGCTTTACGAATGGGCCTTCCAGTACTTACCTGTATGGGACACTCGTTTGCAAGTAGAGTCGCAGCAAGTGTATTAACTGCATTGCATTTGCCGGAACTCATTACGTCTAATCAAGAAGAATATGAAGCGCTTGCCATAGATCTTGCAACACATCCAGAAAAATTAAAGGCTATTAAAGAAAAGTTGGTAACTAACTTGCCAACAGCAGCGCTGTATGACACGCCTTTATTCACGCGTCACCTTGAGTCCGCCTATACGGCAATGTACAACAGATATCAAAATGGCTTAGACCCCGATCATATAGTTGTTGAGTACTAGAAAACTTAGATTACTTAATATTAAAAGTCAGATGCAATGGATTGGCTTGTTACGTCGACCCTATTATATATTCTAGTAATTCATAAAACTCCCTTATGAACGGTTTATAGTTTTTTGTTTATTTAATTTTTAGAGCTTCTAGTAGTTTTTTTGGTAATTATTGTTGTTTTTAATAAAACTGTCATATTTGATAGCTATCATTGCGTAAATTTTTTAAAACAATGAGATCAATATATGAAAGTATCTAAACTTACCGTAGCCATTGCTGCAACATTGGGCATGGGCGCTTCTTATAACGCTATCGCTTTAGATTTATACGTAGATTCTAAAACTAAACAAATTTTTGCAGAGCCCGGTAAAGGTCGTGTACTACTAGGCGAATTCGAAAAAGTAGGTGCAACGCCAAATCCAGCTTTACAAGCAGCACCTGCTGCAACACAAGCTGAAGTAGCGGCTATTAAGAAAGATTTAGAGCTAAAAACAAACGAAATTAAAGCCTTATCTGAACATGCAGAAGCTGAGTCAGCGCCTAGTTCTGTGCATGTTAAGTTAGATGACGGTATTCATTTTGCAACTA
This sequence comes from uncultured Methylococcaceae bacterium, assembly GCA_903918335.1. Classification (GTDB taxonomy): domain Bacteria; phylum Pseudomonadota; class Gammaproteobacteria; order Methylococcales; family Methylomonadaceae; genus Methylobacter_C. The sequence continues at coordinate 1,964 of CAIXDX010000129.1, forward strand.
AAGATGGTAATTTTACTGCGAGTATCAATGGTCGTATGCAAGTAGAC
>CAIXDX010000130.1 GCA_903918335.1 uncultured Methylococcaceae bacterium
GTACTTTTAATATTTGACTGGGAACAACCAGTTACTGTGATAAGAGTAGTTATAAAAATAATTTTTTTCATGGAAATTCGCCTTTTTTATTTAAAATCGCCAGGCTTAATTGATAAACTGCCATAGCGTACAAAGGACTGTGGTTATATCGAGTAATAACATAGAAATTCTCTAAGCCGACCCAAAGTTCTTCACGATTCCCTTGCTCAGATACCTCCATTTCAAAGGAGAGCAACTTTACTTTTGTATTTAAAGGTAACGACCTCAATGTTTTTAAGTTGACTAAGTCTAACTCGTCAATCCTTAAGTCAGGCTTAAGACCCTCAGACAAAACTTTTTTATACTTTTCTCCTTTAGCTAAAACAGGCATGGCAATCTCTTGCCCTGCCTGCCAGCCATGTTCCTTAAAATAATTAGCTACACTAGCAATCTCATCACCAGAATTATGCCAGATATCACGGTGACCATCGCCATCATAATCAACAGCGTAGGCCCTATAACTACTGGGCATGAATTGGGGTGCACCCATAGCTCCAGCATAAGAACCTAAGGGTTCTATTGGATTGATGCGCTCATCTCGGCACAATAATAAAAAGCTTTCTAACTCGGAAGTGAAGAATTGACTTCGAGGTGGATAAGCAAAAGCCAAAGTACCTAAAGCTTCAAACACTCGATAAGACCCCATCTTCTGACCATACATCGTTTCAACACCGATAATAGCAACTATAATCTGCGCAGGAATCCCTGTCTGTTGCTGAACAGAAGCTAAAGCACTAGCGTTTTCTTGCCAAAATTTTACGCCACCCTCTATCCGAGCATCGCTGATAAAAATCTGTCTATATTTGTACCAAGGTAAACTTTCAGCTGGTTTTGAAATTTTTTTAATAATGTCTGATTTTATTTCAATAGCGGCCAATAATTGATATAAATCGTCTTGATTGAAATGATGAGTAACCACCATTTTATTGATAAAACCATTAACCGCTCTGGGATCACGATCATTTTCTTTTACTAAGCTAGAACAAGCAGCCAGTGTTAGCGATACTAATATAATCAGCTTATTGAAGAATAAAGTTCCAATATTTTGATTACAAAACTTACTGCGAATCAATGACTTTATATTCATACAAATTCATCTAAATTTTTTATGTGTATGGATAGACATCAAAATACCAAAACCAGCCAATAAGGTCACAATAGAGGTGCCTCCATAGCTGATCAATGGCAACGGCACACCCACCACTGGTAAAATACCAATTACCATCCCGATATTTACAAATACATACACAAAAAAGGTAAACGCCAAACTACTAGCCAATAGTCGACTGAAAGTATCTTGAGCTTGAGAAGCAATATACATACAGCGCGCGATAATTAATAAATACAAAATAAGTAGACCTAAGCAACCTAAAAGCCCAAACTCTTCGGCAAAAACCGCAAATATAAAATCAGTTGAACTTTCTGGCAAAAACTCTAACTCAGACTGCGTACTACCCAACCAACCTTTACCATAAATGCCTCCTGAACCAATAGCAATTTTTGACTGGATAATATGATAACCTCGACCTAACGGATCGGCTTCTGGGTTTAATAAAGTAAGCACCCGAGCTTTTTGATAATCATGCATAAAATGCCAAATAATAGGAGTTAGGGCAGCCAAAAAAGCCACAATCCCCCCCATAATCCACCAAGATAATCCTGCAAAAAACAATACACCTGCACCCGAGCTAGCCACTAACAACGCCGTCCCTAAATCAGGTTGTTTTGCAATCAATAGCGTAGGAATAATAATAAGAATGGATGCTATAAAAAGTTGTTTAGCTTTGGGAGGCATAGAATATTCTGCTAAATACCAAGCGATCATCATTGGTGTAGTCAACTTAATCATTTCTGAGGGCTGAAACCGAAAAATTCCTAAATCTAGCCAACGTTGCGCACCCATACTTATCTGCCCCATTATTAATACAGCAATCAATAACAAGATACCCATGCTAAATAAAATGGTTGCATAGCGTTTAAATTGATAAGGATCTATATGAGCCAACAAAATCATTAAAAAAAACGCCAAGCCTACTCGACCTGATTGACGTATTAAGACATCCATATCTTGGCTACCGGCACTATACAGAATGATCAAACTCAATAGACAAGCTAACAACAAGCCAATAAATAAGGGGATATCAATATGTAATTTTCTAAGAAAAGTACCTAAAACCGATGGTGCTTCAAACTGCTCATGCCGAGTTTCAGTTTTCATGATTTCCCTCTAAGTATTGTTTAATAACTTGTCCAGCAATAGGAGCCGCTACCGAACCTCCATGACCACCGTTTTCAGCAATAACGACCACAGCAATTTTAGGATCATCTACTGGAGCAAAAGACACAAATAAAGCATGATCTCTGTATTTAAAATCAATACTATCTTCATCATATTTAGCATTCTGCTTGATACCTAATACTTGAGCTGTCCCTGTTTTACCCGCAATCTGATAACTGATATTTTTATTTATCCCTTTCGCCGTACCTCTAGCACTGTGTACTACATTAACCATTCCAGCAATAACCGAGTTTACATCCTCAGTCTTGACAGTAACATTATGGTAATTAAATGCTGCTCCAGGAAAAGTTCCTTGCGCACTCACTACTTTATCCACTAAAAACGGCGTAATAATCTTTCCCTGATTTGCTAATCCAGCTATCGCCTTAGCTAATTGTATCGGGGTAACCTGCAAATAACCTTGACCGATGCCTGTAATAAGGGTTTCCCCAGGGTACCAAGCCTGATTTTTCTTTTCTCGCTTCCATTCACGCGTAGGCAATAAACCAGTCTTTTCACCAACTAAATCGATACCGGTCTTTTCACCAAAACCAAATTTCTGCATAAAGCTGACCATATTATCAATGCCGAGAGTAGCAGCAAGACGATAAAAATACACATCACAAGATTCTGTGATGGCTTGATTCATATCAACCGCACCATGCCCCCCCTTTTTCCAATCTCTATACTTATGTGTAACTCCCGGCAATTGATAATATCCCGGACAAAATAATTTTTGATCAGCTGTAATAGCCTCATACTCAAGTCCCGCCAGCGCAACGAAAGGCTTTACTGTCGATCCTGGGGGATATAATCCCCTTAATGCTCGATTATAAAGAGGTTGATTTTCATTAGACTGCAAAGCCTCATAATCATCATTGCTGATACCCATAACAAACGGATTAGGGTCAAACCCAGGACGACTTACAAAAACCAAAACACCGCCAGTTTTAAGATCAACCGCCACAACTGCACCATTAAAACCCGCTAAAGCATCATAAGCCGTTTTTTGTAAATCGATATCTAGAGTTAAATATAGGTTAGAGCCTGGCTGAGGATTAACTTCATTGAGAGTATTTAATAAACGTGCTTGCACATTCGTTTCAATTTCAGCATAACCCGTCTTACCATGTAGATCATTTTCATAAGAAAGCTCTATCCCTAGTTTACCGATATGAGAAGACCCTCTATATTCAGCTATGGGCAATTCTTTCATTTCAGCTTCATTAATTCGCCCAACGTAACCAACAACATGAGCAGCTAAATCTCCATAAGGATAATGACGCACTAATTGGCGATGAATATCAACCCCTGGAAAATAAGGTCTAGCAACTGCAAACTTAGCTAATTGCTCATCATTCATACTTAATAACAACGGCGAACTCACGAAACGTTTTTGACGCTTACGTAACTTCTGATATTGCACAATTTCTTCATCAGAAACATCAAGCAATGTTTGTAATCGATGTAAAGTATCATCGATATCGGTGACTTGTTCAGGAATAATTTCTAAGCTGTAAGACGGCGTATTCTCAGCTAGTACTTTACCGTGTCGGTCGTAAATCATGCCTCGAGTCGGCACTAATGGCACAATTTTAATACTGTTATCTTTAGCAAGTGATGAGTAATGTTCATGCCCTACAATTTGTAAATACATAAGCCGAACAATGAGGCCAGTAGTTAATAAACTGATAACAATAAAAGCCGAAACAATACGACGAACGAATAGATTTCTTTCGAGGATATGATCTTTAATAGCATACAAATTAACCATAAATGCTATCTAATATTACTTTATACGGCGAAACAAACTGACAAAACTCAACACGCCATAAACAAAAGGCCAACTTAAGGTACCCGTAAACACAGGTAACCAAAATGAGGCTTGTAATTGGGCAGGATGCTGCAGGTTTTTAATAAAAAACAATAGAAGTTGCGATAACAACAAACAAAAGAAAATAAACAAGCCTTGCTGTAACATCGGAAATGCTCGCAAACGTTTATGAAACTTTAGACAAATATAAATGATTAACGAATAAGCGAGTGCATATTGTCCCAACATTCGGCCCAATAAAACATCAGTCAATAACCCAAATATCCACGCATGAACAATTCCTACACGTTCAGGTAAATAAAGCGCCCAATAGATAAGTACCAGTAATACCCAATCTGGACTCAATAATGCCAAATCACCCGATAAAGGTGCAATTCTTAAACACATAGCCAAAACTAGTGTTAATAAAATTCGAAAAAAACCAATGGTGTTATTTAACGGCATCCGTCGTCCCTTCTTCGTTTTCTGGCTTTACAATCAACGGTACGGGCACCGATTTACTCCAAACAATCATTAATTCTCTATTTCTATCTAATGAAGCTTTAGGCGTTGCAGTAATAGTTGCAAAGGCCTTATTAGGCTGCGCGGTAAATTCATCCACCACAGCAACGGGATACCCTTGCGGGAAAGTCCCCCCCAAGCCTGACGTAATTAATAGATCACCAGGACGGATATCAGCATTACTGGGTAAGAAAGGCAATATAAGTCGATTAAGTTGACCGCTCCCCACCGCAATGGTCAACAAACCATTGCGATTAACCTGGACAGGAATGGCATGGTTAGGATCTGTAATCAACATGATTTCTGACGTAAAGGGTAAAGCCCGGAATACCTGCCCTACAACACCATTAGCATCTAATACGGGTTGTTGGGGATGCACTCCAAAACGCGTGCCTTTGTTGACGACCACAATATGCTCATAGGGCACCATATTGACAGATAAAAGCTCGGCAACTAAAACTTGCTCACCTAACTTGAAAGAGTTTTCTAATAAGGCCCTTAAGCGAATATTTTCTTTTTCTAGCGCAGCAAACTTGAGCATACGAGTTTGGTGAACTAACTGTTCTTCACGCAACCTATCATTCTCTGTTTTTAATGCCTGATATGTCATAACAGAATCAGACAACTGTTCGAGAACACTGGTTGGTAACGAAACTAAATATTTTAAAGGATCAACAAGAATAGAGAGTGCTGTTCGAACACTCCCCAACTGTGAGTTTTGATGCTCGGTGACCAACAGAGCAATTGACGCCACAACCGCGACCAGCATGCGGGTATTGATTGATGGGCCAGTAGCAAATAAAAGTTTTATAACGATGCCTCACAACAGTGCAAAGGTACTTTAACCCCAACCCTAGAAATAATAACTATTGATTAGTAATTAACACAATTTAACCTTTAACAAGACCTATTCTAAGGAAAACGTCGTTAAACCTTTCTTGTCTAACATTTCAAGAACCATCCCACCGCCTCTAGCGACACAAGTCAACGGATCATCTGCAATATGCACGGGTAAACCAATTTCTTCTGATAATAACTTATCTATATCTTTCAATAGCGAACCACCACCTGTTAAATAGATGCCATTATTGGCCACATCCGAACCTAATTCTGGTGGAGTTTGCTCTAATGCGACTTTAACGGCACCTACAATACCCATTAAAGGTTCTTGTAATGCTTCGAGAATTTCATTGCTGTTTAAAGAAAAACTTCTGGGCACTCCTTCCGCTAAGTTTCGGCCTTTAACTTCAATTTGTCTGACTTCTTTACCAGGATAGGCGGAACCAATTTCCAGTTTGATTCTTTCAGCCGTCACTTCCCCAATTAAAGTACCAAAATTTCTACGGACATAGTTAATGATAGCTTCATCAAATCGATCTCCACCAATACGCACAGAACTTGAATAAACGATACCGTTCAAAGATATAACTGCAACCTCTGAAGTACCAGCACCAATATCAAGCACCATAGAGCCGCAAGGCTCATCTACCGGCAAGCCAGCACCAATTGCTGCTGAAATAGGCTCTTCAATCAAGTAAACTTCTCGTGCACCCGCCATAGCAGCAGATTCACGGATCGCTCTTCTTTCAACTTGAGTTGATCCGCAAGGGACACAAATTAAAATACGAGGACTTGGGCGTAACCAACGATTTTTCTTATGAACTTTCTCAATAAAAAAACGTAACATACGTTCGGTTACTGCAAAGTCAGCAATCACACCATCTTTAAGCGGTCTAATCGCTGTAATGTTACCTGGGGTTCTACCTAACATTAATTTAGCATCAACACCCACTGCAGCAATGGCTTTGGATCCACGGATTTTATCTTCTTTAATAGCGACAACTGACGGCTCATTAAGCACAATTCCTTGTCCGGGAATATATATCAATGTATTTGCGGTTCCGAGATCTATTGAAAGGTCGTTAGAAAATAGTCCGCGAATTCTTTTGAACATCTTTACCTGTTTCCTGTGGGGAATGAAAATTGGGTTACTTTAACAAGCTAGGGAGTATTTGAGCAAGATATAAGTACCATAATTGTAGTAATATACCCAGCAATCGCATAGGGTACAAGACTAAAAAATAAAGAGTATGAAAAGCTATCATTAATTTTTGTCAAACCCACACTAATAACACCCCGCTAAACCACTAATTTTAAAAGATACCTTACCCAGTTACACCGAAGTTAATTACGGAGAAAAACATGTCGTTAACGGCAAATGATGTAAATAAAATTGCGCATCTCGCGCGCTTAGGAATAGACGCACAAGACACTGAATCATACGCAAAAGATCTATCCGGAATGTTAGACCTTATGACTCAAATGAGCGAATTGAATACTGATACTGTAGAACCTATGGCTCACCCTATGGATCAAGCTCAACGTTTAAGACCAGATACGGTTACAGAGCTTAATAATCGCGACAAATTTATGTCTATAGCACCACAAACTGAAGCTGGCCTATTTCTAGTTCCCAAAGTCATTGAGTAAAGGACTACCAAAATGCATACAAAATCATTATCTCAACTAAGCCTTGGCCTGCAAACTGGAGAGTTCTCTAGTGTTGAACTGACACAAGCTTTTATCAAAAGAATAAAACAGCACCAAGATTTAAACGCCTATATCACAATTACCGAAGAACTTGCCCTGCAAAATGCTCAGTTAGCCGACACTAGAATAGCTAACAAAAAAGCCGATGCGCTAACAGGTATTCCAGTGGCTCAAAAAGATATTTTTTGCACACTGGATGTTAAAACAACGTGTGGATCCAAAATGCTGGACAACTTTATTTCACCCTATAACGCGACTATCATTGAAAAATTCAACCAAGTAGGCGCAGTTATGTTGGGCAAACTCAATATGGATGAATTCGCCATGGGTTCTTCTAACGAAACTAGCTACTATGGTGCCGTAAAAAATCCTTGGGATACCAATAAAGTACCAGGGGGATCATCAGGTGGCTCAGGCGCAGTTGTTGCCGCTAGATTAGCAGCTTACGCTACCGGTACTGATACAGGTGGATCTATTAGACAACCCGCGGCACTATGTGGCATCACAGGCCTAAAGCCTACCTATGGTAGAGTCTCTCGTTATGGCATGATTGCTTATGCATCCAGCTTAGATCAAGGCGGTCCAATGACGCATAGCGCCGAGGATGCTGCTATCGTATTACAAACTATGGCTGGTTTTGACCCTAAAGACTCAACCAGCGTTGATTTACCCGTGCCAGATTACAGTGCAAATCTTAATCAGCCTTTAACAGGCCTAAAAATAGGTTTACCCAAAGAGTTTTTTAGCGCTGATTTAAATGCAGAGATGGCTACTAAATTGTCCGAGGCTATAGACGAATATCGTAAGCTGGGAGCAGAAATTAAAGAAGTCTCCATGCCTAATCTTAAACTAGCCATTCCTGCTTATTACGTTATTGCGCCTGCGGAATGTTCGGCTAATTTATCTCGTTTTGACGGCGTACGTTTTGGTCACCGTTGTGAAAACCCAGTCGATTTAACAGACCTCTATCCACGCTCACGTGGGGAAGGTTTTGGTAAAGAAGTTAAGCGTCGTATCTTAATGGGTACTTATGCCCTTTCAACCGGCTATTACGATGCTTATTATGTAAAAGCGCAAAAAATCAGACGCTTAATCAGTGATGATTTTAAAAGAGCACTCACAGAAGTAGATGTCATTATGGGGCCCGTGACTCCTACCCCCGCTTTTGGCATAGGTGAAAAAATGTCCGATCCCGTTGAGATGTATCTATCGGATATCTACACCATTGCGATTAATCTTGCCGGCTTACCGGCAATATCCATACCTGCAGGTTTCATTAATGACATGCCCATTGGCTTACAAGTGATTGGTAATTACTTTACTGAAGCTCACTTACTGAACATTGCTCATCAGTACCAACAAGTAACGGATTGGCATCAACAAACACCGAAAGGCTTTGAATAAGGGGATAATCATGGAATGGGAAACAGTTATTGGATTAGAAATTCATACACAACTAGCTACACAATCAAAAATATTTTCTGGAGCATCCACCGCTTATGGCGCAGAACCTAACACGCAAGCGTGTGCTGTTGACTTAGGCTTACCAGGCGTATTACCGGTATTAAATGAAGATGCAGTACGTAAAGCAGTCATCTTCGGCATGGCCATTGAAGCGCACATTGCACCTTATTCAATATTTGCCAGAAAAAACTACTTTTACCCTGATTTACCTAAAGGCTATCAGATTAGCCAGATGGATCACCCTATCGTAGGTAATGGACATTTAGACATTGAAGTTGATGGCATTACTAAACGTATCGGTATCACTCGTGCACATTTAGAAGAAGATGCAGGTAAATCATTACACGAAAACTTTCATGGTTTAACTGGAATTGACCTTAATCGTGCAGGCACACCTTTATTAGAAATCGTATCTGAACCTGAAATAAGTTCAGCGAAAGAAGCCGTAGCTTATATGCGTAAATTGCACGAATTAGTGCGTTATTTAGGTATTTGTGATGGGAACATGCAAGAAGGCTCGTTCCGTTGTGACGCTAACGTTTCTGTAAGACCTAAAGGTCAAAAAGAATTTGGTACCCGTGCTGAAATTAAGAACATCAACTCATTTAAATTCGTTGAAAAAGCCATCAATCATGAAATAGAACGTCAAATAGAATTGATTGAGAATGGTGGCAAAGTGGTACAAGAGACTCGTTTATACGATTCAATAAAAGATGAAACTCGCTCTATGCGCAGCAAAGAAGAAGCCAATGATTACCGCTACTTCCCAGACCCAGATTTACTGCCTGTTATTATTGATGAAGAGTTCAAAGCCTACGTTAAGGCTAATCTACCTGAATTACCGCACGCTAAAAAACTACGCTTTAAAACTGATTATCAATTAGATGATGAAAGTGCCACAATTCTAACTTCGTCTCGAGCTTTAAGTGATTACTTTGAGGCTGTCCTTAAAGCCTCTAAATCTGAGGCAAAATTGTGTGCTAATTGGATCACCGGAGATCTCTCTGCTGCGTTGAATAAAACGGACCTAGAAATTACCGAATCACCCATTGGCTATGAGCGTTTTGCTGGTTTATTAGCACGCATTACCGATAACACCATTTCTGGAAAAATTGCTAAACAAGTATTTGAAGAACTCTGGCAATCCTCTGCTTCAGCAGATGAAATCATTGCCGAAAAAGGTTTAAAACAAATCACTGATACCGGCGCTATAGAAGCGATTATCGATAAGATAATTGCTGACAACCCAGATCAAGTTGAACAATATCGTAGCGGTAAAGATAAAGTGTTTGCTTTCTTTGTCGGACAAGTAATGAAAGAGATGAAAGGTAAAGCTAATCCAGCTGAAGTGAATAAGATACTTAAAGACAAACTGGCTTAAGTTTAAGTCACTCTTTTTAGACATAAAAAAACGGGAGCCTAGGCTCCCGTTATTGTTTACACCGAGAAACTCAATTTAAGAATGATAAGCTGACTCACCA
>CAIXDX010000131.1 GCA_903918335.1 uncultured Methylococcaceae bacterium
CACAAAAAGCAATCAGGTGGTTCTGGTCAATACGGTAAAATCAACTACATTATTGAGCCAGGTGAGCCAGGTACAGGTTTTGTATTTGAATCAGCGGTTACCGGTGGTAACGTACCACGTGAATACTGGCCAGCTGTTGAGAAAGGTTTTAAAAGTATGTTGGACAAAGGTGTGCTTGCGGGCTTCCCATGTTTAGACTTTAAAGTTATCTTAACTGATGGTGGTTTCCACGCAGTTGACTCGTCAGCCATCGCGTTCGAAATCGCAGCGAAAGCAGCATTCCGTCAATCGATTCCAAAAGCAGCGCCACAATTGATCGAGCCTATTATGGCGGTAGATACATTTACGCCATCTGATCACGTTGGTGACGTTATTGGTGACCTTAACCGTCGTCGTGGCATGATCAAATCTCAAGACGCTGGTATCACAGGTGTACGTATTAAATCTGACGTACCATTAAGTGAAATGTTTGGTTACATCGGTGACCTACGTACTATGACATCAGGCCGTGGTCAGTTCTCTATGGAGTTCTCACATTACATGCCATGTCCTAAAAACGTAGCGGACGAAGTGATTAAAGAAGTAAACGAGCGTAACGCTAAAAAAGGCTAAGTTAGTCTGAATAAAAAAGGCCGAGTAATTTTGCTACTCGGCCTTTTTTTTATCTATAATTTAATATTGACTAGCTGACCCAATAGTCCATTTGTCTTAAAGTAATACTTCACCCGCAGGGAACTGCATCGTCATACAATGTAAGCTACCGTATTGATGCACTAAAGGTCTGCATGGGATTGGTAATATTTCATGTTGAGGGAAGCATTCAGCAATACGTTTTAAAGCCACCTCATCTTGTGGATCGCCATACACAGGTACCATGACCGCGTGATTAATAATCAAAAAGTTTGAATAGTTAGCCGGTAATTGTTGACCGTCTTCATCAAAAATAGGTTTCGGTAAAGGCAAAGCGACTAAATGATAAGGTTCATTATCTTGATTTCTAAAGTCTTGTAATTGTCTTTCCATATACTTAAGACTGGTGTAATGCATATCATCTTCGTCATCACAACTGGTATACGCAATTGTATTTGCAGAACAAAATCTAGCGAGCGTATCAATGTGTGCATCCGTATCATCACCTGATAAGTTCTCTTGATCTAGCCATAAGACGCGTTTCGCACCAAAACATGCAAAGAGTTGTTGCTCAATCTCTTGTTGGTTTAGGCCTTTATTTCTATTGGGATTAAGCAAGCATTGTTTAGTTGTTAAAATGGTATCAATACCGTCACTTTCTATACTGCCGCCTTCCAAAATAAAATCGATATCTTTATGGGCTTTGCCTTTAAATAGTTTGGTGTTTAATAATTTATGGTTCAGAGCATTATCATTATCATGTTGATATTTTTCGCCCCAACCATTGAATAGAAAGTTTAAATGCGTAATCGTTTTATCTTTTTCCACACTTAAAAATACGGTATCACGTACCCAAATATCATTAACAGTTGCTTGTACAAATTCGATAGCATCAGGTTTGCTGACCATCTTCTGGATGTGTTGTTGATGGCTATCATCCCGACATACGATGATGAGTGGTTGATATTGTGTAATGGTATCAGCGATGATGCTGTATGTTTGTTCAACAGATTCTAATCGATTACTAAAGTCTCCTGTTTTATGTGGCCAAGCAATTAAGACAGCGGATTGTTTTTCCCATTCTGCTGGAAATCGATTCATATTATTATCTTCCTGTGGTTAGCCTTCTAACTGTGTGTTAGAAGTGGTTTGAAATAACATCTCTTGGGCATGTGCTAAGGTATTTGCAGTGATAGTAACGCCACCTAACATTCTGGCAATTTCTTCAACGCGTTCCTCATTGCTTAACAACCTAACATTTGAAGAGGTTATATCTGATATATTATTTTTTTCTACGTAGAGATGATGGTGCGCTTGAGCGGCTACTTGTGGTAAATGCGTAACGCACATGACTTGTCGATTATGGCTCAAACTACGTAATTTTTGCCCGACAATTTCAGCCACGCCTCCGCCGATTCCTGAGTCAACTTCATCAAAAATAAGGGTTGGCGTCGTTCTATCATTAGATGTTGTGACTTGAATAGCTAAACTAATGCGCGATAATTCTCCTCCTGATGCGACTTTAGCTAATGATTTGGGGGGTAAACCAGGGTTAGCACTGATTAAAAATTCGATTTTATCTTTTCCGTTTAGCTTTGGTGTATCACTGGTAACATCAGTTAATGACACGACAAACTCTCCCTGTGGCATTCCTAACTCTTTTATCATCTCAGAAATTTGTACTTGTAAACGCAAACCAGCTAAACGTCGTTGTTCTGTTAATTGCGCGGCTAATTGATGATATTGAGCGAGTAAGCGGCCCGTTTCAGCGTTTAGGTGTTCAATTCGTTCGCCACTGTTTGTTAAAGTGTCCAACTCAACTTCTAATTTATTAATTAATTGTGGGAGTTCGTTAGGACTAACATGGTGTTTGCGGCTTAGATTTTGAATAATGCCCATTTGAGTTTCAATCTCATCGAGACGTTGCGGATCAACCTCTTGTGAGTTTAAAAAACGACGCAATTGAATTGCGGCTTCTTCTGTTTGAATTTGCGCTTCGGTTAGTAATTGACAGACTTCTGTTAATTCAGGGGCAAATTGGGTTAGATTCGTAAGATCGTGGAGGCAGTGATTTAATAATTGATTAACTGACACCTGGTCGTTTTCATACAAGATATCAACTTGTGTTTGTCCAGCAGTAAGAATCTGTTCTAAGTTAGCTTGTTTACTGTGCTCTTCAAGTAAAACCGCATAGTTAAAATTGTTTAAATCAAGTTGTTGTAACTCATCAATCTGGTAGCGTAATAATTCTTCGCGTTCTGATTGATCACTACTGGATTTAATAAGATTGGCTAATTCTTTATTAGCAAACTGCCATTCTTTACAACAGCCATTAACTTGTTCTACTAGGTCGTGATCTTTGGCATAGGCATCTAATAAACGTCGTTGTTCATCACTATTTAATAAAGTGAGATGCGCATGTTGACCATGTATTTCTACTAGTTGGGCACTGAGTTCTTGTAAAAACTGTAAGGTAACAGGGCGATTGTTAATATAGGCTTTAGAGCGTCCATCTTGATTAATGATGCGTCGAATTAAACATTGCTGATCATCGTCTAATTCATGATCTATGAGCCATTGCTTAACTTTTGGCGCATAACTTAAATCAAACTCTAGATTAACTTCTGCCCGTTTGCTTTCCGGACGCACATAACCAGAATCTGCTCTATCACCTAAGGCTAAGCCTAAGGCCGTCAGTAAAATTGATTTACCTGCACCTGTTTCACCTGTGAGTACTGACATGCCTCTACCTAAATCCAGATCTAGCGACTTAACAACGGCAAGGTCAATAATATTGAGATTTAATAGCATAGTTTCTAACTGTGGTAACCACTGCTCCAGTTTAATTTATTCCGCAAAATTTGGAAAAAATCATGGTCTTCAGGATGCAGAATACGGATAGGCATAGGATCTTTCTTAATCAGGATTTTATCACTAATTAAAACGTCTGGAATTTCAATATGGTCGCAAGTGACCAAGGCATTAATCTGTTTAGTTTGCAAAAAACTAATCTCAATTTCCGCAGAATCATGCACAACAATAGGCCGGTTTGATAGAGTGTGAGGATTCAGCGGCACCAATACTAAGGCATTTAAAGAAGGATAGAGTATAGGGCCACCGGCAGATAAAGAATACGCTGTTGAGCCTGTGGGTGTGGATATAATTAAACCATCAGAGCGTTGAGAATTTAAGAACACACCATCAATTTTAGTCACAATCTCAATCATACTGGGCGTTACCCAGCGAAGGATAGTCACCTCATTGACTGCGGTTTCTTCATGAATCACTTGCTCATCACGAATAATCTTGGCGCGGAGCAAATAACGTTTTTCTTCTGCATAATGGCCTTGCAAAATACGATGCAGTTTGGCTGGCAATTCATTAGGCGAAATATCCACTAAAAAGCCTAAGCGGCCTAAGTTAATACCAATTAGCGGAATGTTGTATTCAACAATAGCGCGTGCAGCTGCTAAAAAAGTACCGTCCCCACCTACAGCAATTACTAAATCACAATAGGTAGCTAATCTATCAATAGTGCAGGCATTAATATTTGAGGCATCAATAAACTGCACACTGTCTTCAACGACATAAACAACATAGAGTTGTTCCATCAGGTATTTATAGAGCGCCGTTAAAGTCTCAGCAATCATGGGATCACTTGGCTTACCTATGATACCTATGGTTTTAAAAGGTGCTTTCATGATGATATGAAGTTGAGTAAAAACTCGATTATACAAAAATTAACTTTTCACTGTTAAGTTTTAGTGTTTTCTCAGGATAATTAAAGGCTAA
>CAIXDX010000132.1 GCA_903918335.1 uncultured Methylococcaceae bacterium
CTTGTGAAAGTTCAGGCAAAATTGACTTTTTTAATGGTAAAATCATACGCAGTAACAATTTTATTTATACAAATCCCGTCCACAAAAGAGAGATTCATGATTGAAGTAGATGTCTTACGCCGTTTTTTATTTGAAGATTTAGGCATAAGAGGTGTTTGGGTAAATATAACAGCTAGTTGGCAAACCGCAAAAAATCATCAACAAGGACCAGAGAATGCACAACTCCTGTTAGGACAAGGCTTAGCCGCTGTTGCATTATTATCGTCTACTATTAAATTCAATGGCTCCATGATTATGCAAATCCAAGGTGAAGGTGATTTTAAAGCCTTGGTTGCGCAATCCACGCATGACTGTCATATTCGTGGTCTTATAAGAACTGATGTCCACGTTGAAGAAGGTACCTTAAGCGAAATGTTTGGTAATAATGGTCGATTGGTATTAACCATTGAGCCCGAAGATGCTAACCCTTATCAAGGTATTGTGGCTTTAGACGGCAACACGTTGGGCGATGCCATAGAAACCTATTTTGAGAAATCTGAACAATTAAATACCCGCGTTTGGTTGTATGCTGATGCCCATACGGCTATGGGCTTATTAATACAAGAACTTCCGTCTAAGGAACTAGACTCTAAAGAATGGGAACGCGTACAACTTTTAGCCAATACACTAACAGAAAAAGAAGCCTTAACTTGGGGTTCAGAAGAATTGTTATATAAACTCTTCAGTGAGGATGTGGTTCGGCTATACGAACCAGAAGCCGTGCAATTTAAATGCTCTTGTGGTCGCCCTCGGATTGAAAGAACTTTACGTGCCTTAGGCGCTGAAGAACTCAATAGTATTTTAGCTGAACAAGGTAAAATTGAAGTGAACTGTGAGTTCTGTGGGGCGCATTACCAATTTGATCCTATAGACGTTGCAAATGCCTTAAACGAAGATAATATTTCTACCTCTTCTGACACTTTACATTAATCATTTAGACTCAACCCTATTTGAGCTAGTAGAACTTCATCTCCCTTTCGGCCTAATGATCATATTTTTTAGCACTATTAAAGAGACAATAACCCGCTTATGAAGTTGGAGAAAATCAAACTTGCGGGTTTTAAATCTTTCGTAGACCCTACTGTTATCCCTATTAATGGTAATTTAACGGCTATCGTTGGGCCTAATGGCTGCGGTAAGTCTAATATTATTGACGCCGTTAGATGGGTGATGGGTGAAAGCTCTGCTAAACATCTGCGGGGGGGTAGCATGACGGATGTCATCTTTAATGGCTCCTCAGGACGTAAACCTGTTAGTACGGCTTCCGTTGAACTGATCTTCGATAACACAGATGATAAATTGGGTGGCGAGTATGCTCAATACGACTCTATTTCACTTAAAAGACAAGTGAGTCGGGATGGGCAATCTTTATTCATGCTGAATGGATCGCGTTGCCGCAGAAAAGACATTACAGACTTATTCTTAGGAACTGGTTTAGGCTCAAGAAGTTATGCTATCATTGAGCAAGGCACCATTTCGCGCATGGTGGAAGCTAAACCAGACGAATTAAGAGTCCATATAGAAGAAGCCGCGGGTATTTCTAAATACAAAGAACGTCGTAGTGAAACTGAATCGCGTATGAAGCATACGCGTGAAAATTTAGAGCGCTTAGAAGACCTAAAAGATGAAGTTGAAAAACAACTCAAGCATCTGCAAAAACAATCTGAGAAGGCTGAAAAATACACTGAGCTAAAACAACAAGAAAAACATTATAAGCTTGAGTTATTAGCCATGCGTTGGAATAACTACTTCCAA
>CAIXDX010000133.1 GCA_903918335.1 uncultured Methylococcaceae bacterium
AGCAGTTAGAAACATTGCCCTGATGAAGAAGGGATTAAGACCGATTGCAGATATTGCATCTGCCTTTGAAGCGTGTCGTTAGAAACATTGCCCTGATGAAGAAGGGATTAAGACATTTTATTTCTCGCTCTTAGTTAATTACTGAAACGTTAGAAACATTGCCCTGATGAAGAAGGGATTAAGACATCCATCATAACGGCATATTCGTAACCGTCATTTGTTAGAAACATTGCCCTGATGAAGAAGGGATTAAGACACAAAAAACATACCACTACCACCTACAACACGAACGTTAGAAACATTGCCCTGATGAAGAAGGGATTAAGACAACTGTCTTAATGTCTACACCATAATCCTCCGGTTAGAAACATTGCCCTGATGAAGAAGGGATTAAGACAAAAGAGTCTTAAGCTCCTTTTCACGCGCTTGTTAGAAACATTGCCCTGATGAAGAAGGGATTCATATTAATTTGAAAATCATTCGTGATTTTGCTGATTGAAAGAAATGGTGGTCTTCAGATTAAACGTTTACTGTTGAAGTTATGCTAAAAATTATTGCCATTGCGGATTATGCTTTAGTCGGTCATCTTGAACCAGATGCGGATATTGATTTGTTGCTGTCTTTAGGTGACTTATATGATGTCACTATAGAAAAAGCGGTAGATGTTTATGCCCCAGAACGTGCATTTGCGGTACGAGGCAATCATTGCGTAAATACTCCTTTTACTGCGCCCACAGTTGATTTACATTTGCAAAAGTTAGAATGTCTCGGTTTAAGTCTAGGTGGCTTTGCGGGTAGTTGGCGATATAAAAGTCATGGCAATCACATGTACACGCAAGAGCAAGTTCATGCGTTATTAACCGATTTTCCTGCTGTTGATATTTTTATCGCACATAATTCGCCTCATGGCATTCACGAAAGGGATAGTCATAATCACCAAGGTTTTGATGCGTTTTTAGATTATATCGATAGAGCTCAACCCTCGTATTTTTTTCATGGACACCAGCATTGCAACCAGATATCTTATCGAGGTAAGACTTGTGTTGTAGGTGTATATGGTGAACGATTAATCAGTATCTGAATGCAATAACTATTAAACATAATATTCCCGTATCGTTAATAAATCCTGATGATTACTCTATTGAAGACGATATTGTGAGACTAACGGAGTTACTTGATGATATGTACTGGTTCAGACCCGATTTGACAGTTACCGATTTTTATAGGGTGTCAGTCAGATTAGATTTGGTTCTAATTTCCTATATTAATTTCATCGGGTCTGATATGTGTCAATTATCTCCATCGCTTTATTTCTAAACATGAGCGGATTATCAACATCTCGGATTGGATTCTTGCCACCACCAGTACCATGTATAACGATAGTGCCAAAGTCAAATATCCTGCCAAGCACACTCTGTTCAACATAATAACTTTCAACTTTGGAGTGATTTAACTCTATAGTTTTTCGGCTTATTAAGCCCGTTTTATGTATAACTCTTTTAGATGTAACCACAAGTTCAGTTGTCCACCTAGTTATAAAGGCAACAAAAAAATTAAAAACGCTTATGATGATAATCACATATCCAATTGTACTGTATAGCCGAATTAACAAAATCCCCACTATAAATAAAAAGATACTTGGTAAATAATTTACCCAACTAATTTTGGCTTCATATAAAACTACTTCACCTGACATTAAATTTTTATCTACGTATCCCATTCTAATTTTTCGCCTCAAAATTAATTGATTTCATTGCTATCACCTGCGGTAATTACGACTGCTCTTACCGTACCCCTGTTTTCAAACACTTTTAAGATTAATCCGGCAGCACTCAGTGTTTCATCATCAGGATGTGGGGGGTTAGAACAAGGAGTGGCTCGCGCTGACCAATAGTTAGCGTTTTTTCAGCGTAAACGTGCTTATTTGATGATAAAAATATTAATACCAAAATGAATGTGACCAGTAATTTCCCAAACATGGTCTATTTAGTATTCATGTCAGTTAGTTACAATCTAAAATTATCGATCATCACATTTCTTATCAATCACGGTATATTCAACATCAATGACATTTTCGTTGTTGGTTCTTGGAGCTAACTTGATCCTTCGCCAGAATCTAAATCCAGCAATAGCCATTGGTATTAATAATATGGCGAAGAATACTGAAGATAGAATCACACAAGCAAAGACAATAACTAATAAAAGTGGTAACGCAATAATTCTGGGAATATTAGATGTGAATTGCATAGGACTGAGACAATGAGTTAAAAGTGATCAGCATAACAATAATTTTTGAATTAAAGGTCAGTAGTCAGTATGTGTC
>CAIXDX010000134.1 GCA_903918335.1 uncultured Methylococcaceae bacterium
TTCGTCAATAGATGCAGTTTTTAAGCTGCTAGCCAACAAGTCACTCATGATCTCGTTGTTAAACAATTCCATACCGCAATTTGTGTGGTGAATAACAAACCACTCACGGGTGCCTAATAATTTGTAAGAAATAACCAAAGATCGGATAGCGTCATCGCTCGCACGACCGCCAGCATTACGAATAACGTGTGCGTCACCTTCTGATAAGCCAGCATATTTGGCAGGATCTAAACGCGCATCCATGCAGGTTAAGATAGCAAATTGTCTTGCTGGTGGAAGCGCTAATTCACCTTTGTCACCAAAGTTATTTACATAATCTCTGTTTGCAGATAAAACTTCGTTTAATATTTTGCTCATAAAATCCTCACTTTTTATAATTATTAGGCATTAAAAAACCGTTTGGTGATTGTAGTTTTGTACAAGCACCAAACGGCATATAACTATCTCCGCTAAGAGTTTAACTCCATTATGGATACTGTCAAATGGAGCTCACTATTTTTCAAAGATGCATTAAGTATAACCATTTATTAGTTAGAAATTGTAATTTATATGCTAAATTTCTGTGTTAAGTTAACTTCTTTTTAAAGCTGTACGGCAACAATATTTCCATTAGAAGGATGCTTATACCATGAATAGCACTGTAATCTCCAAAGTGAGCTCCAGAGAATTGTGGGCATGGGCTTTTTTTGACTTTGCTAATTCTGGTTATACCACGGTTGTGCAGACAACGATATTTAGCGCCTACTTTGTCGGTGTGGTAGCGGGTGAGTCTCAGGGATTAACTCCAGGACTTTCTACTTTATTGTGGTCATTGGCAATTGGTAGCGCAAATTTTGTTGTAATGATGAGTGGGCCATTAGTGGGTGCAATCGCAGATCATCATGCCTGCAAGAAATTATTTTTATTGGCATCGTCCATTGGTTGCATTATATCGACTTCCTTATTAGCCTTAGTGGGGCCGGGTGATGTTTATTTAGGTATGATATTTGTTGTTGCGTCAGCCATCATGTTTGCCACAGGTGAGAATTTGATAGCAGCGTTTTTACCAGAGCTTGCGCCAGAAGAAAGTAGAGGTAGACTTTCTGGGTATGGTTGGGGCTTAGGCTATTTTGGGGGCTTATTAACCTTAGGTCTTTGTTTAGCTTATATCACTTGGGCAAAACAACAAGGACTGACAGAAACTCACTTTGTCCCCGTTTCATTGCTTATTACAGCCAGTATTTTTGCGATAACCGCAACGCCCACTTTTATATTTCTAAAAGAGCGAGCGATACCAATCGCTTGGGATAAAAGTCAATCTAGTCTTAAAATGAGTGTTAAACGCCTGCAAAATACATTGACAGAAATTTCTCGATTTAAAGATTTAATGTGGTTTTTAATCACCTTAGGCATTTATCAGTCAGGCGTAAGTACAGTCATTGTTTTGGCGGCTATTTATGCCCGGGAAGTCATGGGATTTGATACCCAAGCATTGATTATGTTAATTATGGTGGTTAACGTAACAGCCGCGTTTGGTGCTTTAATCTGCGGGCATTTGCAAGATAAAATGGGCTCTGTGCCTTCACTTGCAATGACTCTACTTATTTGGATAGGCGCGGTTATTTTGGCTATTAATGCCACTCAGTCATCAGACATGTGGATAGCGGGTAATGTTATTGGGTTGGCTATGGGGGCGAGTCAATCGATAGGTCGTGCCTTAGTGAGTAAGTTTTCTCCTGCTGATAGAGCGGGTGAATTTTTAGGTTTGTGGGGTTTGGTTAATCGTTTATCAGCAATACTGGGGCCGCTGAGTTATGGATTGGTTAACTATTTAACTCATGGTAACCACAGGTTGTCATTATTATCCACCCTAGTATTTTTTATACTAGGATTACTTTCTTTAACGAAAGTTAAAGAAATTAGAGGGAAAGCCGCAGTTTTATTAGAGAGTTTAAGATAAGACTATTCACCACGTTGCGGCTCAGTGTAGCTTTTATTGGGTTTTTTAATGCCTGGGCAGGCGATACTGATGCGTTGTAAAGGTGTGTCTAGTTTTAATGCGGTTAATTGCCCTCCCCATAAGCAACCAGTATCAATCGCATAACAATTAGGGCCTTCGTAATAACCTAAAGTAGACCAGTGACCAAAAATGATACGCATGTCCGCACTTTTTCGTTTAGGGGCCTCAAACCAAGGGATTAGTGTTTTAGGTTGAGAGCCTAGCGGGCCACTCTGAGTAAAATCAAGTCGACCATTCGCATCACAATAACGCATGCGTGTGAAGCAATTAATAATAAACCGATGCTTCTGTATCCCTTTTAAACTACTGGACCAAACATTGGGTTTATTACCATACATTTGCTTAAGAAATAGGTGGTAATCATCACCTCGCAGAGTTTTTTCCACTAGGTTTGCCATTTTCTTTGTGGTTTTAAAGTCCCATTGTGGCGGTAGTCCTGCATGTATTAAACAGAACTCATCGTTATGGTGAAATAACGGTTGATGTCTAAGCCAATGGATTAATTCATCACGATCCGGGGCTTCAAGTACCGAGCATAGTGTGCTTTTTTTATCAGCTACTTTAGGTAGGCAAGAGGCTGCTAATAAGTGCATGTCGTGATTACCCAGCACGGTGATAGCCGATGTGCCTAGTGATTTAACAAAACGCAAGACCTCTAAAGACTTCGGCCCTCTATTAACTAGGTCACCAGCAAACCAAAGCTGATCTGAATTTTCATTAAATGAAATAGTGTCGAGTAGCCGTAAAAGATCATCATAACAGCCTTGGATATCACCAATTGCGTAAATAGACATTTTAATTAGTGTAACGTCCTAGGAATAGATAAAGTAAATTTTGGTATAGTAGCGTTAAAGTTTTCGCCTTCATCAGGTTGCATGTTGTAAAGCCCTTGCATAGTTCCGACGGCGGTTTCTAAAATAGCACCACTGGTATAACGGAATGAGTCACCAGGTTTAAGATAGGGTTGTTCACCAATAACACCATCTCCCCTTACTTCTTGTACTTTGCCATTAGAATCTGTTATTAGCCAATAACGGTTCAAAAGTTTTGCCGGCACAGAACCCTGGTTAGTGATGGTAATGGTATAGGCAAAAACATATTTGTTTTCTTCTGGGGCAGATTGTTCAGCAATAAAATAGGGCGTTGCTTCAACTATTATTTTGTTTTTTTCAGTCATTATTGGATCATATATAAAATAATATTAATTTCTTCTCATGATTATTTCATCTTAACTTAATGGTAAACGCAAGCACGTATTTCAACTTAACCATTAAGTGCGTAAAATTTACTACAATTTACATGTATTAGGACAAGACATTGCGTATTCACATTTTAGGTATTTGCGGAACATTTATGGGCGGCCTTGCCGTTATTGCTAGACAGATGGGATACGAAGTCAGTGGTTCGGATCAAAATGTTTATCCTCCTATGAGCACGCAATTAGAAGAGCAAGGCATTGCACTAATGAACGGCTATCGAGCCGAAAACTTGGAATGTAATCCGGATTTAGTGATTATTGGTAATGCGCTGTCGCGGGGTAATCCAGAAGTTGAAGAAGTTTTAAATAGAGGCTTAAATTATGTATCTGGTCCGCAGTGGTTAGCAGAGCACGTACTGCACGATAAGTGGGTGCTCGGTGTAGCGGGTACACATGGTAAAACAACTACGTCTAGCATGTTAAGTTGGATATTGGAGCATCAAGGCTTCAATCCAGGGTTTTTAATTGGCGGTATTCCTTTAAACTTTGGAATTTCTGCGCGCTTAGATGGTGGTGTAGAAAATAAATCCGGCTTTTTTGTGATCGAAGCGGATGAATATGATTCTGCTTTCTTTGATAAACGCTCAAAATTTGTACATTACCGTCCCCGTACTGCCATTCTTAATAATTTAGAATATGATCACGCAGATATTTTCCCAGATCTGGACGCTATTAAACGCCAATTTCACCATCTGGTTAGGACCATTCCGGGTGAGGGTTTAATCATTAGCCCAGAGTCTGATAACAATATTAATGATGTATTGGCTATGGGCTGTTGGACACCAGTAGAAAATACCTCTATTGATGGTGGGGCAACGTGGAATGCTAATTTAATAAAAGCCGACGGCAGTCAATTTTCAGTATTATTTGAAGGAAATGAACAAGGCATTGTTAATTGGGCATTAACCGGTAAGCACAATGTCTATAACGCTTTGTCTGCTATTACTGCCGCTAACCATATTGGTATATTACCTAAAGATGCCATTGCGGCTTTAGGGCAGTTTATTAATGTCAAACGTCGAATGGAAGTGTTGGCAACTATTAAAGGCGTGACCATCTATGATGATTTTGCACATCACCCTACGGCAATAGCGACAACTCTCGATGGTTTACGTAAGCAAGTGGGTGATGCACGGATTGTGGCCATTGTTGAGCCAAGATCAAATACCATGCGCTTGGGTGTTCATACTGAAACACTAGCAAAATCTTTAGCGCAAGCAGATTTGGCGATTATGTATCAGCCACAAAACTTAGATTGGGATTTAAGTAAACTAACGCTGTATGCCGACAATATTGAAATTTATCAGTCGATAGATGCCATTATTGCCAAATTAAAGGTTGAAGCGTGTGATGCCCAACATTTTGTCTTCATGAGTAATGGTAGTTTTGGCGGTATTTATCAACGCTTGCCGGATGAATTGTAAGTGCTAATGGGCTGCGGTTTTCTCAAACAACGCCATCGTGTATCATGTCGCCTTATAAATACACCTAAAGGTGTGTCACTAGAAAATCATAGTTTATGAAGATACTCACTTTACATTTCAAAAACATTAATTCATTAGAGGGCGAAAATCAGGTTGATTTTCAACAAGCGCCCTTTTCTGAAACCGGCGTTTTTGCAATTACAGGCCCCAATGGTTCGGGTAAGTCGAGTATTTTAGATGTGATTACCTTAGGTTTATACGGTGAAACCTTTCGCTTTGATAGACCTGCAGACTTTGTAATGACCCAACACACGGCAGAATCTTTCGCTGTGGTTGAGTTTACAGTGGATGGCGAGTCCTATAAGTCGGGCTGGTTTGTAGAACGGGCAGAAGGTGATGCCAATCGAGAGTTAATGTCACCGCAAATGCAGTTAGTTCGTTTGTCTGATGAACAAGTGTTAGCCGATACCCCCCAGCAAGTGTCTAGAAAAATGCTAGAAATTACGGGGATGAGCTTTAGAAACTTTACGCGTTCTATCATGTTGGCCCAAGGGGACTTTTCGGCCTTTTTAAATGCGCTAGATAATGAGCGTATGGATATCTTAGAAAAGATCATTAGTGCCGATATTTATGCTGAGTATAAAAAAGACGTCTTGGATAAGGCGATATCTGCTCAAAAAGAAATGGAGTTTCTGAGGCAGCAATTGTTGACTATTCAGGTTATGCCACCCGAAAAGCAAGAGGCGAATGAGCAAGACCTCTTTGACTTTAAAGAACAACTCATCGAGTTACAGGAAGAGCAAAATACGCTAACTCAACAACAGACTTTGTTATCAAACATCTCTGTCATAAATAAACAGATCACCGAGCAAGAGGGTTATTTAGTGACCCTTCAGCAGAAAATAGCTGACAATCAACGTGGCTTAGAGCAAATTAATTTAGCCAAAGACTTGCTGATTTTTAAAGAAGATATTGCAGCCATTGCAAATAAAAATAATCTTATTCAACAAGCTAAGGAAGACTTAGATGCGTTAAAAAGCGAACTTAAGTTTTTAAGAGAGCAAGTGGCACACGTTGATGTAGCCCCAGAAAGTTTGGCAAAACAGTCGTTCTCTGAGCAACAAAAAACCTTAGAAAATATTCGATTGCAACTTAATCAACTGATTTTAAATAGACAAACAGAAATAGATCATTGGCAGTCTTTAAGTGAGCAATCAGCACAGAAAGAAAGTGCCTTTACGCATGTTTCAGCTTGGCTAGATGAGCATCAATTAGACGAAGCTTTATTAACTGAACTACCAGAAATTGGTAAATTAAAGAAGCTAAGAGCAGAAGTTATAGATTTAAATAAAAAAGTTAAATCTTATAGTAAGCAAACAAAAAAGACCTCAACGGCTTTGCAAAATAATACCAGTGCTTTAGCTAAACAACAGGCAAGGCAAGTTGAATCCAAGACCCAGATAGAGTCGGATGAAAAAGAATTGCTTGAATTGTTGCAGGGCAATACTTTAGAGTACTTGGAGTCATTAAAACAAGATCAACAAGAGCGCGTAAAAGATTTTCAGACACTCTATAACATCGGTTTAAAGCACGAAAAGCTCAGTGGCAGGTCGGGCTTACTATCGTGGTTTAAACCCAAAGAAACGCCAGAATATGACGCAGATGAGTTGACACTAGCGTTAGAAAAACTACAGCAAGACTTTAAACGTGAAGAAAATATCAGAGCCTCATTAGAAACAGCGATTACCTATGAGGCGCTTTTAAAAAAGCTGACACCCGATCGAGTTCATCTTGTACATGGTAAGCCCTGTGCCTTATGTGGTGCTTTACAGCATCCTTACGCTAAATTTCCCCCGGTCATTAGTAACTCAAAACAAGCGCTGATCGACCAAAAAGCTAAAATGCGTGAGCTAAAAGAAGATATTAGCCAGGTTACTTTTAAAATCAATCTCGCGCATAAAAATGCTGCCAATAATAAGGTTAAACAAACTCAGTCATCACAATTAAGGGCCGAGTGGTTAAGTCAAGTTAATCGTCTTAATTGTGCGAGTAAAGAACTGACTATTAACAACATCAGTTTAATGAAAGAATTGCTCTTGCAAGCGAACGAAGAGTTAACGGAGCTTGTCAAGCTCATCGCTAACGTTACGGTTAAACAGACGGCTATAGAAAAAAATAAAACTTTGATTGCTAAAGGTGTCGTAACCATTGAACAGTTACTGGCTAATAAAGAGCAATTAGGCTCGGGGACTGAAAGTGTTTCACAAGAGCAAATAGATCTTGAGGCGGCCTTAGCGAGTGCCCAAGCGCAAGAGACAGAGCTAGTTGCAAAAGTGACCGCACAATTAGCATTGTTCGGTGAAAAAATGCCTACCAAAGGCCAAGAAGATGCCTTGTTTGATAAGCTTAATACGCGTAGACAGGAATATCATACCTATAGTTTCCGCCATAAATCATTAATTGAAGAGCGTGTGGCATTAGAAGAAAAACAGATCACGTGTCAGCAAGAAACGAGTCGTTTAAATGAGCAGATAGAACTGTTTACGGCTCAGTTACAAGCACAAGAAGCGATTGGCTTACATTTAGGCTTAATAGAAAAACAAAAACTGATTGCCGAGAAAGAACAAGTGTTAGTCGGTCTTGATATGGATTTAGCCCAGTTACAAAAAGTCATTCAAGAAAAAATTGCCAGTACGTCATTTACGAGTCTGCAAGAAATTAGCAAAGTGCTTGATTTTATGGAAAACCAAGCAGAAATCGAGCGCCAACAGGCAGAATTAGCAAAACAGTTAAGCGAAAAAACACAAGAAATAAAGACCCTACAAGCAGAGCTTGATGCTATCTATGCCGTTACGATAAATACCTTATCGAATTCTTTGGAGCTTGAACAAGCCTTAAAAAGTCATAAAGAGAAAGTAACTATTACTCGTATGGAAGTTGAGCATTTAGAACGTATACTAGATGAGCAAGCCCAA
>CAIXDX010000135.1 GCA_903918335.1 uncultured Methylococcaceae bacterium
CTGTAAAAGTTACTGCGTTTTGTAAATGTATCGATTATAGAATCGATCATTGCCTTGATGATACATTAGATTTATCTTAAGTTAAATACATATCATTCTTTTCTACAGAAATTGTGGATAATCCAGTTTGCACAACTCTCAACACAAACACAACTTTCTGTTTCTAAGAATCATTGCTCAGATTGGTTATTATTTGGCCAGCATGAGAATTAAGTTGGTTATGTGGCATATCTAAGGTTTGAAATACAAGTGTTTGTTGAACATTGCAATAACCGAACCAGATTCTGACTCTAGTTGACCTATACGCTGGTTGAGTGGGATGGCTGCTGTGGTTAGTTGGGTGAGGAAATTACGGGTGGAAGCTTATTCTGTTTGAATCTGGTTTTAATCGAGCCAGATGCTGTTTTATCGGCATTTAGTAGTAATTTAAGGTAGATATTGGTTCAAATAAATCTAGTTTTGACTTTATTTCGGTGCTAATCACTTCTGGAAACATATGGTCTTAATACTAGCTCGCCCTTAGTATCAGCCTCCATAGAACCCGTAAATAGTGATTTTCTCTAGTATTATTAAAATAAGATAAATGCAGTTTTTACGGGTTTTTGCTATTAAAGTATCTGTGAAGGCGGGCAGTGTTTGGGTGCTGTGACTCTAAGGCAGTTGGTTTTCTTCTATCCTGCTTTCTACCAACTCTAATAGATAACTAGCTTTGATATTAAGTGCTTTAGCTAATTTAAAAATAGTTGTTAACGATGGTTGCTGTTGCCCTAACTCTAAAATACTGACGTAAGTTCTGCGTAGGTCTGCTTCAAAACCAAGTTGTTCTTGGCTCAATCCTTTCTCAAGTCTTAGTTCTCTTAATATTTTGCCAAAGACAGTTGATGCAGACAATATTCCTCCTATAGTTGGAGGAATTTAATCATTATGTTATTATCTGGTCGTCCTACAGTTGTAGGAATGTTGGCTGGGGTAATACAAATAATTTTTGAGGGTAACTTCGATTGATCAATATCATCCATTTATACAGGATAAGTAGAATGATTAAAGTAAAAACAATTAGTGACACTTGCGATTTACCTTTTGCGCTTAGATTTGGCATTAAGCCAACCATTTCTCTAAGAGACGAATTTGATGAGAGTGGTTTATCTACTCAACCTTATCATTACAAAGTGACTCAAACTATACCTCATTGGACGACACCGAGAACTCCCGGCAAACAAGCAAGTAACGATAAAAAATAATCTTTATTGATAACAAGAAAAGGTGTTTTATGGCACAAATAAAAAAGAGCAAAGAAATTAATGAATCATTACCATTTGTACTTAGATTTGGTATTAAGCCAACTGTATCGCTAAAGGACGAGTTTGATGATAATGGTTTACCAACTGCCGCGTATCATTACAAATCGACACAAACCATTGCGCATAATACCTACCCAAGAACTTCCGGTAAACAACCGACATGGGATGCACGTTAGTCTAATGAACTCTGTTTTAATTATTGCTGATAAAGATGATCCTCACGCTCAAGCAGTATCAGATTTTGCCAGTAAAAAAGCTGATGTAATTTGGTTCGATAGCTTCACATTCAGTACGGATGTCAGCATCACTTTTAAATCAGAAAATGGTGCTTCGGAAGCATATTTAAAGCTACCTAATCAGTCAGCATTAAAAATGTCAGAAATTAGTGGTATTTTTTATCGAGATTATTCCCCACCCAATTTTCCAGATGGTATGGATGAAAAAGCATATGCTGTGTTTCGCTCAGAACATGCTGATACTTTTTGGGGAAGTTTACGATTGGCAAAAAATGCTAAATGGATCAACCATCCAGTCTATCAAGAGGAATTGCTGTTAAAGCTTAATCAGCTTCAGGTAGCTAACGAATTAGGTTTGGAAACTCCACCGACAATCGTAACTAATGAACCAGTAGAGGCTATTATTTTTTACAACAGTTATCCTGAAGTTATTTGTAAACTCTTATCTCATGATTTTTATGGGTATGAGCCAGAAGACGAGTTAGCGGTATATACATCCCTAGTTGATGAGTCTACTTTGCAAATGTACGTTGATGACATTTCTAAATGCCCAACAATGTTTCAGGCTAGAACTCCAAAGTCGATGGATATTAGGGTAAATGTTGTAGGTGATAAAGTCTTTACCGCTGCAATATTTTCACAAGACGAACCAGAATCATGTGTTGATTTTCGATTAGTGGGTAATTTAACTAAATTACAGACCGTTAGTCATGTGTTGCCAAAACACATAGAGCAAAGCTGTATTAATATGTTGAAAAAATATAATTTAAATTTTGGTGCATTTGATTTTTCATTAACGCCAGATGGAAGATATGTGTTTTTTGAAGTTAATTTAATAGGCAACTGGTTATGGCTTGAAGAGATGGTTGGCTTGGGTATTTCTGAAGCTATTGCCGATTTATTAACAAGTTGAAAATGCTTTCTAATTTATTTTTGAATAGCTAATATTATTTATCAAAAACTCATACGTTCACAATAAGGAATTTTCATGACAGATATTAATAATACTGATGCAGATAAGCTTGAACAAGAAAACAAATCAAATTGGATGAATGTTCATGGAGCTCATGCTAAAGAAAAGTTTTCACATAAATTGAGAAATAAAGTTACGTTGAAATCTGAAATGAACAAACTTGATAAAAAAATATTAGCCAAAAGTACTCTTGCTTGGCAGCAGAAACCTTATGTTGTATGTGAAGGTGCAGAAGTATATGTCGCTGTATTTGATTCTCAGAAAGCAGATAGTGTTGAAAATGATGCGGCTAGGATAGTGCTATACGAGTATATAGACTCTCTTATTTCAAAAGTTGACTTTGATATTAATGCTTATAGAACTGTAACGATTGCTTATACTGTGGCATATCTGTCCTATTTGGTCAGTAACTCAGACAAGTCATTGGATTTTAACCAGATTTTTGATAACCCATCTGTGCTTAATCAATTGGATGCAATAGTTACCGTTATCAGCAAAGATATTCATAAATTTATCTCTACTCCAAAAGAAGGTTATGAATACCTAGGCCAGTGGCAAAAACAACAAGACTGCTGGAATGCGGTGAAGGCATTGCCAATAGATATAGTCATACCAGAAAGTTTGCTGTGTTGATGCTTTCATTATTTGATCAACGACACTGTCTTATTATTAGGAATTAGTTTTCATCGTGTAATTGATTTACATCATTTATGCTGATATGTTGATAGGCGTTTATATGATTACGAGAATAGATTTATGTCAGCAACAAATTTGAATCAAACAAGATGGACTGTTTCTGTGTCAAAAGATACTGATACGGCATTACGTGTATTTTTGGCACAACGTGGTATGAAAAAGGGCGATATGTCCAAATTTATTGAAGAATCGGTTCGATGGCGAGTATTTGATCAGAGCATGACTGAAGCACAGTCAAAGTTTTCGGACATGTCTCCTACAGATCTTCAGGGACTGATTGATGAGGCAAGTTTAAGCATACAAAATGAGATGCGCCAAGAATTAGAAGGTA
>CAIXDX010000136.1 GCA_903918335.1 uncultured Methylococcaceae bacterium
CTTAATACCCTTTTTATTTGCTACGGGGCCCGGTTCAGAAGTTCAACGGCCTTTAGCCATTGTTGTGATAGGTGGGTTAATTACATCAACGTTATTAACCTTAGTGATGATACCCGCGATTTACCATTGGTTTGAAGAAGACCTATAACAATAAAACGCTAATGGGTGGTGAAAGCCTTGACAATAAAACAGTAAGCTAGGTATTTTACTTAGCTTATTTAATAATGTGTAAGGACTACCCACTAACACCATGACCCATCCGTCCTCCCTTATTCGAACCATCGGGATTTTCGACTCCGGCGTTGGTGGCTTGTCAGTTCTTAAAGCCATAAGAAAAAAACACCCCAGCATTAATTTCATCTACATCGCAGATTCGGGGTACGCCCCCTATGGCAGTCGGTCAGCAGAATTCATTGAAAGCCGGGCCTCTCATATTGCCCA
Source organism: uncultured Methylococcaceae bacterium (assembly GCA_903918335.1). Lineage (GTDB taxonomy): Bacteria > Pseudomonadota > Gammaproteobacteria > Methylococcales > Methylomonadaceae > Methylobacter_C. The sequence goes on from CAIXDX010000136.1 coordinate 442, forward strand.
TTCTCTGATTGACGCTGGCGCAGAAGTTATCGTTATCGCCTGCAACACCGCCACGGCAATAGCGGTTGCAAAGTTACGCGCCACACTGACTGTCCCGATTATCGCGTTGGAACCCGCCATAAAACCCGCAGTCGCACTCACAAAAACCAAAGTCATTGGTGTTCTGGCCACTGAAAGAACGATAGAAAGTCAAACAGTAGCAAGACTATGCGCGGAATTTGGTCATGGCGTAAATATCTTATTACAACCCTGTCCAGGTTTGGTGGAACGGGTCGAACGCGGTGAACTCTCCTCCGATGGGACCTATGAGTATCTCAGAAAACTTATTTGCCCATTGCTTGCCCAACATGCCGACACCCTCGTCCTTGGCTGTACTCATTATGTGTTTTTAAAATCCGCTATTCAGAAAATCGCCGGCCCCGACGTCCATATCATAGAGTCATCGGCAGCGGTTGCTCGCCAAACGATGCGCTATCTTAATATTGACAAGGCTAACAGCCTAAACGAACCGACAGGTAATGAAGTATTTATGACCACTGGGTCTCCAGAACATGCCCAGACCCTGTTTTCGCAACTATGGGGAAGTCCGGTTAAGGTTTTGGCTCTTGATAACCCAGTAGCACCCTAGCGCCAAAAGAAAGAGCGGTGACACATCAACAATCAACAGAATTTGTGTAGATAAGTTATGATTATGCAAAAACTAACACTAACAAATTGGTTGCTTGAAAATATGTAAGGCTTAGGCAATTTAAACTTACCGGATAGAACCTAATATCTATATCCCTATTTCTGTGGGAGAGGCTTTAGCCGCATGTTTTGATACTGATATTAACGAAACTTTTATCAAAGCACGCGCCGCCCGTCACCCGTTACGGGTCGTGTTCCGTGATGCCAGCTTTGCCAACGACAGTATTAAGATCAACATCGAACAAATCTTTAAACTCATTTCACCCCACACTGAAATTAAAACCTTGTAACCCTCAGATTATTGGAGAAATCGATGAATACACAACAAGCTAATACGGCTCATAGTCTGTACGCACTTTACGATACCTTACCTAATGAGGTGCAACAGGCATTTCTTGAAGAGTTGTTGCAAAAAAAACAGGAACAGTTAGAAGATTTGGCCTTTGCTCTAGCCTGTAAGCAAGCCAAAGCAGAAAATGAATTTATAAGTGACGAAGAAGCGCAGGCTTTTATACAAAGTTTGAACCCATGAATATCGAAATTAGTAAAAGCTTTGTCAAAGATACCCAAAAGATTACTGATAAACGTATTTTGGCAAAAATACAGCAGATTTTAATAGAGGCCAAACAGATTGAAAGTTTGACGGATTGGGCCAATGTTGAAGCCCTGACCGGTTATCAAGGTTTTTATCGTATAAGATTCGATTATCGCTACCGTATTGGCATTTACTGCGAGAAAGAAACGATTCAGTTTTTACGTGTGGGTAGTCGAGAAAGTTTTTATAAGAAGTTCCCATAATAGGCAGCTTCGGTTATGAGTTTTTACCTACTGAGTATATAAAGAATTGGGTAAGGAAGCTTAAATTTAAGAAACAGGCGTATCAGACGAATGCTGTTGAAGCCGTAGCCAATTGCTTTGCAGGCCAACCCGCCAAAGCCGGTATTGAATATCGTGTTGATCCGGATCGGGCAAAAACCGGTAAAAAGTTAAGCAAGCACGTTTATGATTATGTGTTCACAGATTCATCTGTTGAACAGGCTTTTGTAAAGGAGCTTGATGCCAGTTCTGAGGTGGTGGTGTATGCCAAGTTACCGAGTGGTTTTTCAATTCCTACGCCGGTAGGTGATTACAATCCTGATTGGGCCATCTCTTTTAAAGAAGACAGCGTTAAACACGTTTATTTTATTGCTGAGACTAAGGGATCTTTGTCATCTATGGATTTAAGAAAAATTGAAGATTGCAAGATTGCTTGTGCTAAGAAGTTCTTCGCTAAGATTACGTCAGACCAAGTGCAATATGAAGTGGTAACCAGCTATGCTAAATTAATGGAATTAGTGAAATAGAAATCGATAACAAAACGCGGTACTTGGTTATTTATAAATACCGCCCAACGAAGAATACTTAGA
>CAIXDX010000137.1 GCA_903918335.1 uncultured Methylococcaceae bacterium
GGATCTAAGTTTTTACGGTTAACGTTACCCAAGCCCTCAATAAAACCAGCCCCTGTGGTTTCATGCAACTCACCGGTTAATTTAAGTTGTGGCGCATGGGCAATAATGACTTTATCTAAAGTCTGTTGTAAATCTTCTCGCAACGTATGCCAAGGTGGATCCAGATAAATATCTTTCATATTGAGTTCAGATTGTGAACGCTCCAAATCTTTTGAGATATTAACTAAAGCTTGATACAAACGCCTATCGACACAGACCACCACCACGGCGTCAATAGCATGATGACGATGATCGGTGCGTTCTTTTTTGTCTGTTTCACCAATTAAACTATTTAAGCCCCATTGATGCCTTAACCATGCGGTAGTGATACCTTTACTCACAGAAATATCAGCACCCAATGACACCAAGTAGTTTTTGGCCAGCACGCTAATATGACGGGTATCATTTAATTGGGTACTAATAAAATCTCGTTTCTGTAACTCTGCAAAGGTAGTAAAAAAGCGCGCCTTTTTTGACTTTAATGATCTATCCCAACGGTTAATCGCTTGGGTTATCTGGTTCCATTTTTCTGCGTTACCACCAAAGGCATCGATGGGTGTTTTTTGGCCTTTAAAGCGATTCTCTGCGGTATAACACACTACTTTATTCATGTAAGAATCATCCAAAGATTCGCTATACGGCAATATATGATCAATCTCTATAACACTACTAAATAGCTCAGATTGACTGATAGTTTTACCACTATAGGCACAGCATTGTTTTTGATCTTGCCATAAACGATATTTAAGTTTATCCGTTTTACTAGGATATTTTGACAAAGCTAGATGTGGATTTCTGGACGCAATTTCTTGAAACTGGGTGGTTGCTTCATCATTGGCTTTGGTATTTCTGGATTGTTGCTTTAAAAAGTCCTGATAGCGTTTGGTGTTCATTTCCAAATCGCGCGCCATTTCTATACGAATGGCATCAGGTTTGCCGTATTCAGCAATAATGGCATTCACTAAGCGTCTTAGTTCATGCAGCGCTTTATTGACGATAGGATTGGTGGTTTCTGGTGGAATACCTAATTTATCGATAACTGCAATCTCTGTCACCTCGTAACCATAACCCGCATTCTTTCTAGCATCAGAATAGATTTGCCCCGCTTGTAAATGCGGTAATAATTTATTAATGGCTTTTAAGGATAAACTACTGTGGCCAGGTTCAAACTCTAACAAACAAAGTTGCACAGCCACATTAATATTAAAGCCCCAATGGCTCACTAATCTATTTTTTAAAACTGATTTTTTATTAATGGTGAGTAAGTCTTCAACGAGTGCCAGTTGCTGAGTATCAGCAAAACTATCCCACTCAGGCAGTTGTTTACGTATTTCACAGGCTGTAATGTTACCTTTTAACTTCTTTGCGCCAATCTCTAGATTAAATTCATAATTTTTACCAAAACCCAAAGCTTTTCTAATACCCGCAAAACTGACATTAGCAGTGTTCTCAAATAAGCTTATTAATTTTTGTTTATCAGTCTCTGATAGAGAAACCGATTTATCTGTATAAGGGTCAATGTATTGAAGATTGTTAATGTCTTGTAAATACCGAAAGCGCTGACACTCTAAGCGAGCAACTTTTGCCCTTTTGCGACTCGGCTCTAAAGAACATTTACCTATACGGTCAGCGTTTAACTTTAAAGGCCGTTGTTTAAAGATGATTTCATCAATTTGGGTTTTAACTTCATCCGTTAGTATTGAATGATGCTGACTCTGCTTTGCCCATATCATATTGAGCTCATCTCGATACATTTGCCGATCAGTGCGTAAATGCCCACCATCACGCGACCTATTACGCTTACTATCATGATGTTCTAAAGAGCCTAGATACTCCCCTAAGGTACGAAAGCCCTGTTCTGCAATGGCGTGTCTTAACTCATTAATATCCTTTTTAAACGCGGTTTCTTCTTTCGCTCTATCTGAGCTGTTGTCATCTTCGCCTTCAAGCTCTGCAAGGATATCCAATAAATCCGGATCATCTGCCATGTCGCCTAACAAGGTTTTACGATTACTTAAAAAGCCGCGTCGTTGCACCAAGTGCAACAACACGCGACCTAGTTCAAATGGTGTCAGTGGATGATCAAGTGCTTGGGCTCTTAATGTGTAGGGATTGCCTAACTCATTTAAGATTATTTCAGGGGTGGGATTGTTGGTTAATTCTTTAGGCAGTAACTCTAGTTGAATTAAATAATTGAGCATGCGTAATTTTCGTCTGGCTCTCCGCTGTAATACACGACGGGTTAAACGAGCATTTCTACGCTTAACATTTTTTGGGGTAGGTGTTTTTTCTTCAACGGCTTTAGTAAAAATCCGACTGCCGACATTTATAATTTCACTCGGTTTACCCTCTGTTTCTTTAAGTAATGCCCAGCCAATTGAATTACTTCCTAGATCAAGCCCTAAAATTTTCTTGCTCATTTGCTTCCTTATCTATATTCTATTACCCATAGTGTAACCAACTATAGCCTATTTGCTTTTCATACCAATGAAATTGTTTTTCGTAGGCAACGCTTTCAAGCGACCATAGCCCTCGCAAAGTAAAACTTAAGGGGGCTTTTTATTGCCTATCGGTTTTGCAATACTCTTCCCTACGTCTCTTTATATCACTGTATTAATATCATAATTAATACTTAAGTTGAAGCATAATAATATTTCCAGAGATATTTAGATATAACATTTAATGTCAACATCAGAATGCAATCCAAAAACGGGAGTATGGGGGGCGAGCTTTGGGTGCTGGGTAAATTTGGTTTAATTTGGAAACAGGCATCAGTAAGCAGGGTCGGGTAATACCGGCTTTTTTTGTGAGTTGATCTTATTGTTTATTGCGGGTGTTTATTTTGAAGTGCGCCATAACGAATTTCAGGCAATAAAAAAGGCCTAGATTTTACTCTAAACCTTTAATAATATTGGTGGGACGTCCGAGGCTCGAACTCGGGACCCAAAGATTAAGAGTCTTCTGCTCTACCAACTGAGCTAACATCCCAATATGAGTAAATTATACCGCATTTTGTTATTTAAATTCATGCAATACTTCAGGTAAAAAGAACTCACTGACTAACATGTGTTTATTAGCGATACTATATACAGTTCGTCTTCCCCAAATAGAATCGGTTATCGCTATTTGATCTAAAAGACTCGTTTTCCAGGTCGGTAACTTGATGAGTGTTACATCCATAGCAATACGCTCTAATTTTGGGTAAGAGAATATAATTTCTCCCAAGGGGCGACTGCCTAATTTAGATAAATTACTTTTAGCCGTTTTAACAGTATCTCTAGGGATAACCGTTCTAGCTAAGATTAAAGGCTTACCCTTGATATGCAACAACACTTCTCGGGTTAAGACATGTTCATGACTCGGGATATTAAGTAATCGATATTCACTTAAATAAGGTGTTCTCCAACACTGCAGTAAAACTTTTACGCCAACACCTGAGCCATAATAATTTCGCAAACGTTGAGTTAAGGAGTCTGACTCATAGACCCAAGACTGGATAGCCTCTGGTAATTTATGCCGAAGATCTTGCCGACTATCTAACCACTGTGGCTCTTCATTAAATAAAACACTTTTTGTCGTCAAGCTAATCTAAACCTCTGCATAATCCGTTGATGCCCCCAGCCATCGATTACACAAAGGTTGTATAACTTGCGGCGAGTTTGTAAAAATTTCTTCTGCGATTTTATGAACCGTATCTAACAAATCTGCATCTCTCGCTAAATCGGCTATTCTAAAACTGATGGCACCCGTTTGACGAGTACCCATCACCTCACCTGGCCCACGTAACTCTAAATCTTTTTCTGCAATGACAAAGCCATCATTACTATCACGTAAAATGCCTAAGCGTTGCCTAGCCACATCAGACAAGGGCGTTTGATACATCAACAAGCAATAACTATCACCGTCACCTCGCCCCACCCGACCCCGTAACTGATGCAATTGTGATAATCCCAAGCGCTCTGGATTTTCTATCACCATTAAGCCAGCATTAGGCACATCAACGCCCACCTCTATCACTGTTGTAGCGACCAACAAATCTACTTGATGATATTTAAAGGCCTGCATCACTAACTCTTTATCTGCGCTCTTCATGCGACCATGAATTAAAGCAACGCGTACTTTAGGCAAAGCCAAGGTTAATAACTCGGCTGTTTTCTCAGCGGCTTCACACTCTAATACTTCAGATTCTTCAATCAACGTGCACACCCAATACACCTGCCGACCTTTTTCTACCCAGCTATTAATCCTATCAATCACATCAGCTCGGCGTTCTGCAGGAATAACACTCGTAACAATAGGCTTTCTACCGGGTGGTAGCTCATCAATAATAGACACATCCAAATCAGAGTATTGCAACATGGCTAAAGTTCTAGGTATCGGGGTCGCGGTCATCACTAATTGATGGGGTCGCATATTACCTTGTTGACCTTTATCTCGCAGAGCCATACGTTGATTGACACCAAACCGATGTTGCTCATCAATAATAATTAGACCTAAACGTTTA
>CAIXDX010000138.1 GCA_903918335.1 uncultured Methylococcaceae bacterium
GGAAAAGTTAATCAAAGCATTCACCACAACCACAACCGGCAAGCACAACCGCGGAAAACTTAATTTTTTTAATAAATTAGCATGCTCTATAAACGTATTTTGGGCCCGCCCGATTATTTCGGCAAACAAGCCCCAGGTTAGCGTGCCCGCACACAAATAAATACTGTAACCATAAAAACCATTATCGATACCCGACAATCTAGACCGCATCAGTTGTGAAAAGATAACGGTATACACTACAATCATGGCTAAAGGATTGATAATATTCCAAGCCGCACCCAGTAAAGAATTACGATACTTGATCTGAAATTCACGCTTGACCGTACCTAGAATGAAGCCCCGATAAGCCCACAAGGCATATAACATATTTAGCATTTGCTATTACCTTGTTCATAAGCACACAATTCTTTAACCACATTGCTCATGCGTCGCTCGGCTTGCCAGCCTAATAACTGTTTGGCTTTTTCTGGATTGCCTTGGCTTAAGATAATTTCATTGGGACGCATTAATGAGTCATCATGCTCTACATGTTGCGTCCACTCTAAGCCAAAGCAGGCAAAGGTCTGCGCTACAAAATCTTTTAATGAGTTAGCTTCGCCCGTGGCAATCACAAAATCTTCGGGTAGCTCGGCTTGTAGCATTAACCACATCGCCTCTACATATTCTGGTGCCCATCCCCAATCTCTAGAGATAGATAAGGCACCTAAGGTTAATTTATCAGTTGAGCCTTGGGCAATTTTGTAAGCAGCTCGTACAACTTTTTGGGTGACAAACCGTTCTGGACGCAAAGGCGATTCGTGATTAAATAAAATACCATTAACCGCAAACATAGCATGTGCATCACGATAATTTCTGACTAACCAATGTGCGGCTGATTTTGCTACCGCATACGGACTCACCGGATTAAAGGGCGTATGTTCATTAGCGGGTTCACCCTCCGTATCACCAAAACACTCACTTGAACTGGCATGATAAAACTTTGCCGGTAACTGTAAAAAGCGTAAGGCTTCCAAAATATTAAGCGTACCGATAGTGATACTTTCAATCGTTTCTGAGGGTTGTTCAAAGGACAAGCCTACAGATGTTTGTCCGGCTAAATGATAAATCTCATCCGGCTGAACTTTTGAAATCACGGTTAACGTACTTTTAAAATCATGTGGCGCCATTGATAACAAGCCCACCTGTCCTTTAATACCCAACCTTGTCAAAGCGCTAAAACTGGAAGCGCCTGCATCTCGAGAGGTGCCGAATACAACATAGCCTTTACTCAATAAAAGTTGCGCAAGATAGGCGCCGTCTTGACCACCAATGCCGGTAATCAGAGCTGTTTTCTTATTGTTGACTTGAGTCACTTTTATCATTTTAATTTTTTATTAAATAATCCGCATAAGCTTTAGCGATACCATCCCGTAATGAGGTATGTGCCTGCCAGCCCAGTTTTTTTAACTTTTCCACGTTTAACAATTTACGAGGTGTACCATCTGGCTTGCTTGCATCAAAGACTATTTCACCACCAAATCCAATAACCTCCATCACTGTTTCTGCCAATGCTTTAATGGTCACATCGGTGCCTGTACCTACATTAAATACGCCATCACGAATATCATTTTCCATCATAAAAACACAGGCTTCTGCCATGTCATCAACATATAAAAACTCTCGCATTGGGTTTCCAGACCCCCAAACCACCAATTCCTTATCAGCACTTATTTTAGCTTCATGTGCTTTACGAATTAAGGCAGGCAATACATGACTATTATTAAGATCATAATTGTCATTGGGGCCATATAAGTTTGTTGGCATAACAGAAACATAATGCTTACCGTATTGCTGATTATAACTTTCACACAGTTTGATGCCTGCAATTTTAGCAATAGCGTAAGGCTCATTCGTTGGCTCTAGACTACCCGCCAAGAGATAAGCCTCTTCAATAGGTTGCAGACAATCTCTAGGGTAAATACAACTAGAACCTAAAAAGCACAATCGATTAACACCAGCCACAAAGGCGCTATGTATAACATTAGTTTGTATCGTGAGATTCTCATAAATAAAATCAGCTCGATAGGTGTTATTAGCTTGAATACCACCGACTTTTGCTGCTGCCATAAAAATGTATTCTGGCTGCTCAGTTTTTAAAAACTCTTGAACTGCTTTTTGATCAAGTAAGTTGAGTTCATTTCGTGAGCGAGTCACAATGTTACTGTACCCTTTTGATTGCAAAAGCCGCACGATAGCTGAGCCAACCATACCATTATGGCCAGCGACA
>CAIXDX010000139.1 GCA_903918335.1 uncultured Methylococcaceae bacterium
AAGTTTAAGCTGTATTGAACCTCGGGTAGCAAACCGTTTTCGACTCTAAAAGTACTCGGCACTTCAACATTACCCCATTGGGCAGCTTGTTCACCAATGGGTTTCGTATTTCTTAAGTTAATATCCAATATAAAGGGCAGGGCATTAAAGGGCGGTTCCCATGTATCGTTTTCTTGATAAATAGCTTGATGCCTATCAAAGAAGCAATACCAACTAAAATTATCTCGGCCCATCGCTTCTAAAGCGACCCACCACGTTGCATTAAAATCCGCGGCCTCATCAATAATTAGAGTATCAAAACCTTCGTTTAGTATTTCAATGGCCTTGATTAACAACTCTGGGCATTCATCACGAAAGAACTGAATACGCTGATCTAAGTCTTCTGGCACCTTAAACGGTAAACCAGCAGCAAGGACTCTGGTACGCACTAACTCATGAAAATTCATTACCGAAATAGCCGGTATATCTGCTACGACAGTCGATAAATGTTCCGCTAAATTACGGTTAAAACAGGTGATTAAAACCGACTTACCTAAGGCGGCATGTTCCCGCGCTAAACAAACGGCTAATAAAGTTTTACCAGAGCCCGCACTGCCTTCAACTAATAAACGAGACTGCGTGCGTAACATGCGTAAAACAGTGATTTGTTGTTCGGTTGCTTGCTGTAAATCAGCGAGAGAATTGTCCAGTTGTGCGACTAAAGGCACTAACAAATTGCAATCTGGGGCTAGTATTTCTTTTAAGGCTTTTTGTTGAGCCGTATTCCATGCTGTAGGATGCGGTGCGGCGGCTTTAAATAACTGTAGTAAGTACTTTTCTGGCTTAAGCAAGGCGTCACGATCTAATAAAAATGCCCTCGAGGGTGCTTCTGAACTGGGTAACGGCCCAGACCAATAAACATCAGGAAACCAAACCGCATGCGTAATTGTTAATAAATCAAACACTGATTTACCAAGTCGTTGCACCAGTTTGTCCAATAGGGCATAGCGATTACGCCGTGCTTGAGAGAAGGGTGATTGCTTCATCATCAGGCCTGAAGCGTAAAGCCACTGGCCGTCTTTAACATGGATCGCACCGGCTTTAATCTCAAAGACTATTAAGCCAAATTGCGGGTGAAAAATAACTAAATCCGCCTCACCAATCGCTTCACCTTCTCCACGCAGCAAGCGCCACTCTACCGTAGGGAATACTTGCCATGGAGAGCGTAAAGATTTTAATGCATCGAAAACGCGTTGTTCGGCATGGGCGCCGATGTTTTCGATATTAGTTGTCATTGGGTAGTAAATTTATATTAAAAAGTTGCATACTAAGTTCAGTTTTTCTTCAGTTAGATTGTGTTAAGTATTATAAAATACAATGAAATGTATAAATATGCATTAACATAGTGTGAATCTGTTTTTTTTAACATCAACATTAATAGTTGGCTCAGTAATAGATCTTATATGACAAGTGCAGATAATATTTTTCTTCGAAGACAAATCCTTGATTGGCGTGATAAACATACAGAAAAAATTGATCGTCATTTAAAGAAAGAGGTGATTTTTCTTTATAATAAGATTGATCTTATTATCAATAAGATGTCTTTAAAAGATATTATCAAAAATGAAGCACTAACAAAGAAAGTCCAAGGTATATTTAACCAATGGCTTGAAGATGAGTTGCATTTATTATTCATTGAGGCTAAGACGGACTTAAATAATATTTATCAGCATCAATTTGAAAATATTGATACTAGAAATGATAAATTAAATTACTCAGATAATAATGAAATTATTAGAGATATCGCAACTGCAACATTTTCTTCAGGAGCTGCGATTTTTGTTATTCCCCGTATTGCTACTTTGTTCACTTCAACTGTTGCCGCGCCCGGAATTTTAGGGACATTAGGTTTAGCAACTACCACTGTAATAAATTGGCCACTTATATTAGCTGGGCTCACAGTATTTAGCGCAGTATCAGTGTTAAAAAAAAATGACTCCACTAATTTTAAAACTAAAGCTATTAATCGATATAAAACAGCCATTCGTAAAATGATTTATGAAAAGGCTATACATAACAAAAATAATAATTCTGTGTCTCAATCCCTTCAAATTAAAATAGAAGATACTGCTAATCTTTTACTTAGAGAGTTAATTTTATGATAAATAAGTTATTGTTTGGTATTCCCCTTGAGTTTGCTTCAGGTATTTCTAGTGGCAGTTTAGTTCGTGTTGGCACACTTTTAAAAGATTCGGCAACAGGCAGAATTGTAGGGCATATCCAAGAAAGTGGAATTACTCAACAGTTATTGAGTGGGATTACTAAAGTAGCTGTAGCGCCTCAATTAGCAATGTTTGATAGTGTCGTGAATGTGGCGGGTTTAGCTTCTTCGGTATATTCTAACGTACAACTTAATCAGCTTAAAAAATTAGTAGAAAGCTTACAAGTCTTGCAGTACGCGAATATTGGAGTGGCAGTTGCAGGGATAGGCGTTAGTGCCATTGGTTTTGGAATTATGAATGCTAAGTTAAAGAATATCGAAAGTAACTTGGATCAGTTATCATCAAAAGTAGATAATCATTTTCAATTGTTATTAGAAAGAGACTTAAGGCAGCATTATTCACAAGTCTATAATTTATTGGAGAAATCAGACTTAGCTCATAACTATTCTAATCCAGTATCTGAATGGATGAATGTATCATCTCAGTTAGCTGATGAGAGTGGTTTTTTTCGAGGTGAACTAGGGTATTTAATTGGTAGCAATAGTTTTAACATAGATTTGTTTGCTTCATTGCTCAGGTCTTTAACTATATGTAATTCTGCTCGAATTGAGTGCTTAATGTTGGCTAATGAAATGCGAGCAGCACACGATTTATCAATTAATATTGGGCAAAATTATAGTCAGTTGTTTGACAATATTAGTCCTAAGAGTTTAGTAAATAAAGTCGGAGTTGAGGGTGATCAGTCTGTAATTAAAAATTTGGTTGCTGGAGTAAGAGACATAACTGACGCTGCATTAACAAAACCCATGTTGATTGAAAGTGTTATTGAGCAAGGCGTTAGTGGGCCAGAATATATTTCAGCTTTGAAAAGTGAAAAAGAACAGCCGCTTTTATTAATTCGATCTTCTAATTCTTAGTGCTACGTTCGATGATAAGTATTTAATTTTTTCTTTGATAACGTATTGAATTAATGACATCAAAAAAGACAGGGGAAGGTAACTGGCTTTTTATATTTTCAATTTTAGATTCAACGCCCGGCTTTAGGGTTAAAAATAGCATCCCCGAACCCTTGTAATGATCAATTGTTTAACATACTCATGTTGATACATTAATTATATTGCTAGAGATAAGTGACTTTATTCTTAGGATTGCTATTTCCGCTTTCATCGAACCGTTTTCTATTAACCCCACCATACTTTCCGCACGCACATCAGTAATTAGATTTTTCTCCAATGCTATTGATAAAAGTTGCTTTAACTCGATAAGAGGGGACTCATTAACTTTATCTTTGTTGGAGTTATTAATACGTGCTTCTAGTCGTTTAATTAATTGCTCTCGGATTTGATCTTGTTTACTGCCCGACCTAACTAATTTAGAAACACCATAGCCTGCGACTCCTGCAACAGCGGCAGCGCCAACAACCCACCCCACGGGTGTTGCAGTCACAAAAACCCCACCTAAAGCGCCAGCTAATGAAGTTGATCCAAGCAAAGTTGAAGCGCCTGCGGCACTTGCCAAGGTTCCAGCTGCTGCCGCGCCGGCCGCACCGCCAGTAACACTTGTAAGCACTTCACCTAAAACTCCTACTTTATCTTTGCCTTTCAGTTTTTCAATCGCTTGAGAAAGTTGATTAGTATTACTTTCAGATGAAGGTTGTTCAGTAATTTTGGTCACACTTGAGTTACCCAATTGCTCTCCATACTGGATAACTTGTTCGGTGGCTGAGGAAACAATATCTTTAGTGGTATCAGTTATTGTTTTTGCTAATTCAAAACCATCGGCGCTGGCGCTTTTGATTAAATCTACCGATATTTCAGCATTAGACATTATCGCGTTCTTACTGTTTTTCCCAATTTCGAGACTCGTTGATAGTGTCTTGTCGAGTACGCGTTGAGCAGATGAAATTTCTCGTTTAGCTAAATCCGTGAGATCTGATGATAATTCAGACAACCCTTTTAAATAGTTTTTCATGATCGAGCCTTGTAGTGGTCAAGTTTTTTAAGACACTCTGATAGGTTCTTTTACGGTGTTTTTCACTTCATACACATTTGGAGATACATAGCCTAATTTAGAATGTAAGCGCCGACTATTGTAAAAATTAATAATATAGTCAGTGATGTTCATTTTGGCTTCTTCATTATTTGCGTAATTCTGTCGCCAAACCCGCTCCATTTTCAAGTTAAGAAAGAAGCGTTCCATGACGCTATTATCCCAACAATTACCTTTTCTACTCATACTACCATAAGACCGTATTGATTTAATAGATCTTGATAGTCTTTACTCGCATATTGACTGCCTCGATCAGAGTGAACAACTAAACCGGGTTTAGGTTGACGCTGATAAATTGCAAGCTTCAATGCATTACAAACTAATTCAGCTGGC
>CAIXDX010000140.1 GCA_903918335.1 uncultured Methylococcaceae bacterium
ATTTTTGCGCTTGCCAGATAGCAAGCGCAGTGCCTAAGATTAAAATGCATAAAGCAGAACATAAAATGCGATAAATGATCTGCTTGCGTAGGCTCATATCGGGCTGTCTAAAAGTAAAAAGTCACGCTTACTCCCAATGTACTTTAACACCCGCATAAGCAGTTGCGGGTGCACTGGGGCCTTGGAACTGCGTTGTCCCGCCGGTGAAGAAGTTTGTACCCAATTGGCCAAATGTGGCGTAATGGTTATCCAGAACATTACGCCCCAGCGCAAATAGTTCAACATTTTTAGTAATAACATAACGGCTATTAAGGTTAACAACGGTATAGTCAGAAATTTGAGAATGGGTGTTAGCATCATCCCCTCGTGCATATTGACTAGAGACATATTGTGCGTCGCCTCCTAAGAAAAAGTTATGGAATAATTCATATTCAGAGCCAAACTTAAGGGTATTTGCGGGAATACTGGGTATTTTATTACCTGCTACCACGGACTCTGCCCCCAAGCCATTAAATAGAGAGGCAGATGATTGATAAGTAGCATCTACAAAACCGTAGTTAATATACCAATTCAATTTTTCAAAGGCTAAACCATTTAAACCAAACTCGATACCTTGGCGTTTAGTTTTACCCACATTTGCAAAGTAGCCTTGGATGTTATTAACATTTTGAAACAGAATATCATTGGTATTAATCGTTTCATAAAAAGATAAATTCCATTTAAGCGCTGTGCTAAATTTACCTCTTAAGCCCGTTTCTAAGGTATGAGAAACTACTGCTTTAAGCGGTGGATCTGATATAAAGCTATTCGGTAAGGAGCAAGGCGCAGAGGGATCTGCACAGGTAAGTTCTACCGGTGTCGGTGCTCTAAAGCCTTCATTGTAATTAAAATAGGTAGTAAATTCTTGCAATGGTGTTTCAAGGTCTAAAGCATCGAAAGGGTTAAATGTTAAACCCGCCGAAGGGTTAATACGTGCAAAGGTATTATTGCCATTTAGTGCGGTGCCCATGTTGTCTAAAGTCTGTACTTGGGCCTGTAACCAATTAGCTGAGGCATTAATATGCATCCAGTCAAAGACTGAGAAAGTGTTGGTAGCAAAAACATTAGAGTAAGTATTCTCACCTTTAATATTGACGGTTTGCGTGAGGGGGTCAGCGGCTATTTCATAAAAGTTGGGGAAGGGGGTTGCGTTAGCATTTTGTTGGCTTATCGTATATCCAGTTGTTGCATAATTGTATCCACCGCCAATAATAAATTGATTGTCATGTTTTAATACTTGATAGTCCGAGGTCAATTGCATATTTATTCCGGTGCCATTTTGTTTGGCTCTGCTTGATTGAAATGACGCCGGATAAAATCCATTACTAATACAGCTTGTATAAGTATCGCATGGGGTGTTTGGGTTTATGTTGCCTGTATTAGAATTAAGGCTAGACGTGTCGTTATTACGATTATAAGTAGTGCCACTAATTTGTAATTTATCAGTTAACCAATGATTGCCTTTTAAATTGAAGAAATACAAGGTATTTTTAGTCACATCTGGTGCAGTATAGAAAGCATTCCAGTTTTGTTGTAAGTATTCTTGTGGTACTGGGCCTACGCCTTGCATAGTGTTATCAGCAAAAGTGAATGATAAATCGATATCGGTCTTATCATCTTCCCAACCGATCTTGCCAAAACTTTGATGCACTTGAGTAGGCGAATAGGGTCTCCAACCATCATCATTAAATAAGTTGCCGGCAAAGTACCAATCAAATTTGTCCTTTGAACCACCAAATTCTGCTTGATAGTTTTGGCGGCCAAAGGAACCCCCACTAGCTTGAGCATTAAAGCCAGGATGGCTACGACCGCTTTTTGTTCTGAGTGATAGCGCACCACCCAAGGTATTTAAGCCAAATAATGGATTAGAGCCTGGCATCATTTCCATGCTGGAAATGGCAATTTGGGGGATTAAGTCCCAATTAATAGTGTCACCAAATGCCTCATTAACTCTTACTCCATCTTGGTAAACAGAAATACCTGTTGGAGTACCTAAAACAGGTGATGCAGTAAAACCCCGATAACTAATATCGGGTTGATAAGGGTTGTTTTGGGTGTCATTGATAGTAACACTTTGTAATTTTCTGTTTAAAAAATCAGGTAAATTGACCGATTCAAGTCGTTTTATATCTTCATCTTCAACCGCTTGCACATTACCTGATATTTTCTTTAAGGCTAAACCGTTAGAACCGATTGGTGTTGTTCCAATCACTTCCACATCAGGTAGTTCAAAGACATCTACCGGAGGTTTATTCTCGTTTACGCTTTTCGTTTCGGTAGTTTCTTTAACAACTGATTTTTTATCGATTGTTTTAGGGGTGTCCGTGTCCGCGTTAACAGGTGTCGTTAATGTCAGTGGTAAAAC
>CAIXDX010000141.1 GCA_903918335.1 uncultured Methylococcaceae bacterium
AGCTCATCATTCAAAAGTTTCAGTTATCGCGCCTGCTAGATTGCACATGGGGTTTATTGATTTAAGCGGATCATTAGATCGCCATTTTGGGAGTATCGGCGTAGCCTTAAATGAATATGTAACAAAAATATCGGTCAGTCCCGCTGTAGATCGATTAGTGACCGGTCCTTCATCACACCGCGCTGATAAATGCCTAACATTGATGTGTGAGGCTTTAAAAGTGTCCGATAAAGTTGAAATAACCATCGAATCAGCTATCCCTGAACATGTTGGTTTAGGTTCGGGTACGCAAATGTCCTTGGCCATAGGTATGGCACTTAACAAACTCTACAATTTGCAGATGTCTGTCAGAGATATAGCGGCTCTAATGGATAGAGGTTTGCGTTCGGGTATTGGTATTGGGATTTTTGAGCAAGGCGGCTTAGTGCTGGATGGTGGGCGTGGAAAAAAAACCATTACCCCACCCTTGTTGGTGCATTTAGACATTCCTAAGGATTGGCGCTTTATATTGGTATTTGATTCACGCGGACAAGGCCTGCATGGTAAACAAGAACTGGATGCTTTTAAGACGTTACCCGTGTTTCCCCAGCAAGAAGCTGAGCGTTTAGCTTATCTGTTATTGATGCAAGGGCTACCCGCTGTTGCAGAAAATGATCTTGCGCAATTTGGTGAGGTGATTACTCAATTACAGCAAGCGGTTGGAGAGCATTTTGCTGTGGCACAAGGTGGCGGGGCTTTTACCAGCCCTGAAGTTGCGCTTGTTATGCGATGGTTTGCAGAGCAAGGTGCCGTTGCTATTGGACAGACCTCATGGGGACCGACTGGTTTTTGCGCAGTAGATGGTCTGTCAGTGGCAGAAGATTGGGTAAGGCAAGCGAAACAACATTTTGCAGGTTTAGAACATTTAAGTTTTGTCGTGGTCAGCGCGCGTAATAGTGGCGGCGATGTGTTTTTTGACTAAGGAATAAAATGCACGCACAAGAAACTATTCGAGATTATCTTGAAAATGTCATCGAATTGTTGGAACGGCATAAATTAGTAGAAGAGCTGATGCAACGCCAACGTATGCCTCGGCATGAGTTGGTTGAAAACTTAGTCCATAAACAAAATAAAGTTGAATTCCAAAGACTGCTTGATCAATTAAGTAGTCCAGTCATTGCCAATATTTTGGAAGCATTGCCTGTAGACGATCGACAAATTATCTGGCAATTAATCCGTGATGACCGTAAAGAAGAAGTTCGCCATGAGATTTCAGAAACTATTCGTGCTGAATTCATTATTGAAATTAAACCTAGAAATCGTAGTATGACCATACGCGTTTTTGATTTACATGAAGGTCGCTTACGACAAATACCTATCGAAACAAAAGCAGACCTAGCCAATGCTAATCCTATTTGGATTGATTTGGTGATGCCTGAAGATGAGCAAATTTCTTGGGCTAGAGATATTTTCGGTGTTAATCTCCCTAATCCAAAAGAATTAACCGATTTAGAATCGAGTGCGCGTTTTTATATTGAAGACAATGGCGAAGTACATTTACATTCTGATTTCTTATTAGATCGTAAAGATGAGTCAAGAAACGTGGCTGTGGCATTTGTTTTAAATCAAGCTACTTTATTTTCAGTTCGTAACAAAGAGCTTCCCGTTTTTCGTTTACAACGCTTACGGGCTAGAACAGAGTTTGGTACGGTTTCAGAAGCTAAGGATGTCTTATTAGATTTATATGCGGCTGAGGTTGAGTATTCAGCTAATGCTTTAGAAGATGTTTACACCGAGTTAGAAGCGGTGGGCCAACAGGTTTTTCGATCTCATATGACAGATGATGAAGCGGCAAATATTCTGGCGGCCATTGCTGAAGAAGAGGATCTTAATGGCCGTATCCGTCGTAATGTTCTTGATACGAGGCGAGCTTTGTCTTTTTTAATGCGTGCCAGATTACTCTCAGATTCACAGCATAATGAAGTGCGAGAGATTCTGCGAGATATTGATTCTTTAGATGGGCATACCGCGTTCTTGTTTAATAAAATCAACTTTCAAATGGATGCAACAGTCGGTTTTATTAATGTTAACCAAAATAAAGATCTTAAACGATTAACCATTATTAGCGTTGTTTTTATGCCGCTTAATCTATTAGCGGGCGTGGGTGGTATGTCTGAATTTACAATGATGACACAAGGTCTGCCTTGGCCAATCGCTTACAGTATTTTTGCTTTGGGTTTGGTCATAACAGGCTGGATTACCTTTGCCGGTTTACGATTCTTTGAAAACCGTAAGCTTAAGAAAACAAACTTAATGGAATATAAAATTAAGTAGTTTTAATTGCTATGTCCGAACCTGAATATATCTTAATTATTGCTAATTCAGGTCGAATGTTGGCTCAAGCGGCCTTAGATGCTGGTTTTAAGCCTTTAGTCATTGATTTATTCGCTGATAGCGATACCCAAAGATATGCGGCAGATTTTGTCCAAGTGGCTTCACTAGCATTGGATGATTTAGCGCCCGCTGCTGAACACTTTATTTCAAGATACGCGGTTAAACATCTCATTTATGGGAGTGGATTTGAACAATACTCCGAGAGTTTAGGTTATTTAGCAGAAAGGCTATTGTTAGTTGGGAACTCAGTCGAAAGCTTTACCAATGTTCAAGATAAACAGTGTTTTTTTTCGGCACTTAAGCAATTAGACATCCCTTTTCCAGAGGTTTCTTTTACGGCGCCGGCATTCAATAAAAATAGCTGGTTAGTCAAACCTCTGCAAGGACAGGGTGGCATAGGTATACGGCGTTATTGTGAGGATGAAACGGGTGCACCTATTTATTGGCAAAGACTGATATCTGGCACACCGCATTCGGTATTATTTTTAGCTGATGGATGCGATGCTCAAATAGTAGGTTTCAATAGGCAGTGGGTAGATGAAACCAATCACTCTGATCATTTTGTATTCTCTGGGGTGATCAATAGCACGGATTTATTAGCAGAACATAAAGCATTAGTGGCTCAATGCTTACAAAAGTTGGTGCCATTATTTTCTTTAAAAGGCTTAAATTCCCTAGACTTTATACAAACGCCAGATCAGCAGTTTTTTGTGTTAGAAATTAACCCTAGACCGTCAGCGAGTATGCAGTTATATGATTCTGATTTATTGATTCGGCATATTGATAGCTGTCGCGGGGAATTAAGCCCGTTACCACCGCAAAAGCACTACACGGCTTATCAAATTGTTTATGCGCCTTACGATATAACAATACCTGAAGCGTTTATTTGGCCAGAAGAATGTGTGGATTTGTCCAATGTTGGCGTTACTTGTC
>CAIXDX010000142.1 GCA_903918335.1 uncultured Methylococcaceae bacterium
AGGCCACATCAATAGCAATCATGGTGCTATTTTGTGGCATATGCTTCATTAAGGGGCCCGCTAAAAAGCTGTAGATTTCATTAGCGTAAGCTGAGAGAGCAAGAAAGACCGCTATTACAAATACAACGATCTTTAATAGTCGTGTACGTAGTTCGATTAAATGACTAATGAAAGGAAGTGCCGCTTCTTCCATTTTATTTGTGTTCATTTAAGTGTTTGAGATCTTTTTGAGTTTCTTCCAAAGAGTCTATGGTTTCTTCCAAGGTTGAATTGAGTTCTGTTAAGTTAACTTGTTCGTTTAACAGTTGGCGAAGCTCTTCTTGGTGGAGTTCGTATTGTATTTCTGATTTGACATTGGCGATCATGGCCCGAGATTTTCCAAGCCAGAAACCGACAATACGAGCGACTTTAGGTAAGCGTTCAGGCCCAATCACTATTAAACTGACTAGGCCAATCATGACTAATTCAGAAAACCCTATGTCAAACATCTTAATCTTTTTCGTTGGTTTTAGAGGTCACTTCACCTTCTAAAGTGTCTGCTTCTTTTTCAGCAGGTTTACCATCCACTTCGCCTTCTTTTACCGCTGAGCGAAAGTTTTTAATGGCTCCACCCAAGTCTGTTCCAATATTGCGTAGTTTTTTAGTACCAAATACTACGATAACAATGACTAAAATAACTAATAATTCTTTGATGCCAATGCCCATTGTTTACTCCCGTTATTTTTGAGTGCGTTGTGCTTTTTCATCCAGACCTGATAAACCAAAGCGACGTTGTAGTTCATTTAAAACATCATCAGGACTTAAATTTTGTTCTGCTAGTAACACCATGCAGTGAAACCATAGGTCAGCAGTTTCATAAATAATTTGTTGTTTGTCGCCATCTTTTGCAGCAATGATAGTCTCTGCGGCCTCTTCACCAATCTTTTTTAAAATAGTATTGGTGCCTTTAGCATAAAGACTGGCTACATAAGATTTATCAGCAGATTCTAGTTTACGTTGCTCCAGAATCTCGGCTAATTGTTGCAGTACATTATTCATGTTTTTTATAAATTTGGTGAGGGTCTTTTAAAACAGGTTCAGTGACTTGCCATTGTTTATCAACCAAACGACGATAAAAACAGCTTTCTCGTCCAGTATGGCAGGAAATGCCGCCTTCTTGCTCTATTTTCATAATGATAACGTCTTCATCACAATCAATATAGATATCAATCACTTTTTGCCGATGTCCAGACTCTTCGCCTTTACGCCATAAGCGATTGCGAGATCTAGACCAATAAACCGCGTAACCTTCTGCGGCCGTTAGGGCTAAAGATTCGCGATTCATCCACGCAAACATAAGGATTTTACCGCCTTCCGCTTGCTGGGCAATGGCAGGACAGAGACCTTCTTCTGTCCATTTAATTTCATCTAGCCAGCTATCGCTCATAAACGCATTTCTATGCCGCGTGATGCCATGTGTTCTTTGGCTTCTTGAATAGAATATTCAGCAAAGTGAAAGATGCTGGCCGCCAATACCGCATCGGCTTTGCCTTGAATGACGCCTTCTGCTAAATGGTCTAAATTACCCACGCCACCTGAAGCAATCACCGGTACGCTCACACATTCACTAATGGCGCGAGTTAAAGGTAAGTCAAAACCTTCTCGAGTGCCGTCTCGATCCATACTGGTCAACAGGATTTCTCCGGCACCGTAATCAACCATTTTTTTAGCCCATTCAATGGCGTCAATGCTAGTGGCTTTACGACCGCCATGGGTAAATATTTCCCAACGATCACCTTCACCGGGCTGGCTGACTTTTTTTGCATCAATCGCGACTACGATACATTGTGAGCCAAAACGTTGTGCTGCTTCCCTTACAAACTCAGGGTTAAAGACTGCGGCACTATTAATACCCACTTTATCAGCGCCGGCATTTAACATGCGTCTAATATCTTCTAGGGTTTTAATGCCGCCACCCACTGTTAACGGGATAAAAACTTCACTAGCGACTTGTTCAACTACATGCACCATGGTGTCGCGGTTGTCATGTGTAGCGGTAATATCTAAAAACGTAATTTCGTCAGCGCCTTCACGATCATAGCGTCTTGCGACTTCTACAGGGTCACCTGCATCGCGAATGTCTACAAATTGCACGCCTTTAACAACGCGGCCATTGGCGACATCTAAGCAAGGAATAATGCGTTTGGCTAAGCTCA
>CAIXDX010000143.1 GCA_903918335.1 uncultured Methylococcaceae bacterium
CACTAAAGGGAATCTAATATGAGACATATGCACTCTAATTTGATGAGTTCGCCCTGTTTCTAACTTAACTCGCACAAAAGTATGGCGTGTAAAACGTGTTTCAACACGATAATGTGTTATTGAATCTTTACCTGACTCTCGCACCGCATAACGTTTTCGATCAGTCGGATGACGCGCGATGGGTTCATCCACTGTACCACCTGCTGTCATACGTCCACGTGTAATTGCTAAATATTCTCTATTAATACTACGTTCTTGTAATTGCTGCGTTAAGCTATTGTGCGCCTGCAGTGTTTTAGCAATCATTAAAATACCGCTCGTTTCCTTATCAATTCTATGGACAATACCCGCCCTAGGTAATGTCTCTAAGCTAGAATCATGATTTAATAAACCATTTAATAAGGTTCCGTGCCAATTACCTACTGCCGGATGCACCACCATACCTGCAGGCTTGTTGACAATTAATATACTGTCATCTTCATAGATAATATCTAAAGCAATTTCTTCAGGTTCCGAGGTAATAACAACTTCTGCCTCAGCATCTAGCTCTATCTCCTCACCACCCTCTAATTTATCTTTTGGCTTAAGCGCTAGCCCATTAACTTTTACCCGTCCCGCTTTAACCCATGTTTGCAATTTACTGCGTGAATAATCAGCAAATAACTCAGCAAGGACTTGGTCCAAGCGCATACCTGCCATTTCGTTAGGGACTTCTGCTGTCAATCTTGTCATAACAAGTTCTTCTGAATAAACCATAGTTAAGTTATACTTGCAAGTTAATTAGGCGAATTCAATTATGCCATTTTATCTTTCAAGAAAACCTCTAATATTACAACGTGTCGTTGGAACTATGCGATTAATTTTAATTAAAATTTTATTTGTTTGCTGTTTAGGCCTTTTTTTAAACGGCTGCTCATCATTCAAAGATATCTTTTCTAGTGATACTAAAGCTTCTGATGAAGCAGAGTACGCCGATTGGACTGCAGAAAAATTTCGCACTCAAGCGAAAAAAATGATTGATGACAGCAACTATGAAAAGGCAATAAAACTATATCAAGCCCTTGAGTCACGTTATCCTTTCGGTGAAGATTCCGCTCAAACTGAACTTGATATTGCTTATGCCTACTTTAAAAATAATGAACCTGAATCAGCAATCGCTGCAGCAGATCGTTTTACTAAAATTAATCCACGTAGCCCAGCAATTGATTACGCTTATTATCTAAAAGGCCTTGTTAACTACAACCGAGGTATTAGTTTCATTGATAGATTTCTACCTACAGATACATCACAACGAGATACGGGCACCGCTACAGATGCAATAAAAAACTTCGAAGAACTTATTCAGCGTTTTCCTAATAGCAAATACGTTGCAGATAGCCGATTACGCCTAATTTCTTTAAAAAATAATCTTGCGATGCATGAAATACATGTTGCAAGATACTATATCAAACGTCAAGCCTATGCAGCAGCTATCAATAGAGCATCAACAGTTATTGAAAAGTACCCCCGCACTCCAGCAGTACCTTATGCCTTATTAGTTTTAAATGAAGCATATACAAATTTAAACCAAGTAGATCTAGCTAATGACGTAAAACGTGTATATGAATTAAATTACCCAAGTGGACCACCAGTCCTTGAACAAGCAAGTTCTACATTTTCGCACAAAGTATGGGATTTGATCGGACTAGAAAAGTAATCCAAAAAACTATTAGATTAAATGGATACCGTTGAAACCAGCATCCATTTAATTTAGTAACTTAGAGTTTCGCATGCCACTCAGAGGCTTTGTTTTGTAGAACTTTTATTTCTTTAGTGGTTAAATTAGACTCAAGTTCAGTCATCAAGTTTTGCGCATGATGATCACCCTGAACTGATGCAAGAGCCAGCCAAAAATAAGCCTCCTCCAAATCCTTTTTAACACCCTCACCTTCCAAATAACTTAAACCTAAATGGTATTGTGCGACGACATCACCTTTTTCAGCAGAAGCTTTAAACCATTTAAAAGCATCAGCTAAGTTTTTTTCGACCCCTTCACCTCGCACATACATTAACGCCAAATTAACTTGTGCCAAAGTGTGACCTTGTTCTGCCGCTTTATGAAACCATTTAAAAGCCTCTTCATAATGCCTAACAACGCCATCACCATAAGCAAACATCAACCCTAATTTAAACTGAGCAGGCTCATCGCCTTGTTCCGCAGATTTTGCCAACCATTTTGCCGCTGATTGTTTATCAGCAACCACACCCTCACCCAAATCGTACATTAATCCTAAATTGTACTGAGCCAACTTATTACCTTTTTGAGCCGCAGCTAATAATAATTTATAGGCGGCTAAATAATCTCTTGGAACATTAATCCCCAAAATATATTCCACTCCCAAATTAGTTTGAGCACTTATATCACCCTGTTCTGCACGTAGTTTTAAATCATTGAATTTATCTGCCCAAAGCAGAGGTGAAAAAAACATACATGAAATTAATAAAATACGTTTTAAATTCATTTTATTTCCCTAGAAAGTAATTTTTCGACCACAAAACGAGCAAATTTTATCAATGATCGTCACTACGATAACCACCTCTTTCTCCACCTTCATATTCCCTACGGTAACCACGATAAACGCCTCTTTCTCCACTTTCATACTCCCTACGGTAACCACGATAATCGTCATGATCTCTATGCCCGCCACCATATCCACCCCTATATACAGCTCCATAACCGTATCCATACCCACCATAGTAAGGTGAAGGCTCATAACGATTATTTCCATAATAATTACCACGATAGGGGTATTCAGCGCATGAAGCCAACACCAAAACTGAAATCAAAACCAATATTTTTTTCATTTACTTTCACCTTATTCAAAATAAAAATGGACAACTAAATCCCTTAGGAATGATTAAGACATAATAATTACATTTAATTAACCGAACACCAAAGACCTAAAATAAAACAATTAGTTCTTTTTTATTTTTTGAGCCCCAACCACTGCATCTGCAACACTCCAAAATAATTTGTGCTGAAATTGAGCAGGAGCTAACTTCAGCAACAAATGTCTCAGAGGATCTTTAACTCGAGCTAATAAAAGCACTTTTTTTCGTTTATTTAAATGCCCAGCAAACTCTATTAAAGACTCAGCGGCAGTACTATCAAGATCCGCACTTTGCTCTAGACTTATAATAAGAACTCCCACATCTTTCCTTGCTTTTAAACGCCTATATATTTCAGTCAATAAGCCTTCAACACTCGCAAAAAACAAAGGTGCCTCAGGTCGTAAAATTAAAATATTATCTTGCGGAACGGCTTTAGGATGATTTTCCCTATCAACATAATCACGTGACCCCCCCAACTCAGCAAGCTCTCTAACCACTGGCTGACTAAAAGATCGAATAGCTGCCGCTATCGATAAAGCCATCGCAATCAACATTCCATGCAATACGCCAAAAGCTAACACCGCAATAATAGCGGCCAAAGCCAGATACTGATCTCTATTCATCCGCCACAAAGCTAATAACGCTTTTGGATTTAGAGCATGACTTAAAGCATTAATAACCGCGGCTGCGACTATAGGCTGAGGAATTAATGAGATCCATTGTTGACCGAAAACAGTCATTATCAACAATACTCCCGCAGCAAAAACACCCGCCATTTTAGATTTTGCACCCGCATCTTCACTTGCTGAACTTACAGAAAATCCCGCTCCCACAGGCATGCCCTGCAATAACCCTGATCCTAAATTAGCCACACCTAATGCAAATAGCTCTCGATTAGGGTCGACTTTATCCCCATGAATTAATGAAAGACTACGAATACTTCCCCAAGACTCAGCAATAATAATCACCATTAGGCCACAAGCCAATTCAGCTAACTGCAACCACTTTTCTATAGGCAACTGAGGAATATTCAAACTGGGCAATTGTATTAACACGGTACCGACAGTCGCGACATGATAATCAGACAAATCAGTGCTATAACTTATTAATATACCTAAAACCAAAACGATAAAAGCCCCTGGTAAACTTGGCCATCGTTTTAATAACGCTAATAAAAATAGAGCAAGCGCACCAATTACTGCGCTCCAAAATGAAGACTCATGAAACTTATCAAACAACTCCAAATACAACTTATATAGATTTGGAGACTGCATAGAAATACCAAAAATAATCGGCAATTGTTTACTAATAATTGTAATAGCCAACGCAAAAGAAAAACCATGCAATACCGGCCTCGATACAAATGCAGACAGCCTACCCAGTTTTGCCTTTGAGAAAATCAATAAACCGAACCCAGTAAGCATTACTAAAGCAGCTCCTAAATTCACGATAGCTTCTGCATCAGGGGGACGCATCGATAATACAACGGCAGCTAAAAGTGCTGCGGCAGAAGAAGTAGGAGCCACTATCGCGTATGGGCTATCACCTAACAAGGCATAAACCATCAACCCAATTAATGCAGCGATGATAGCCGCTTGAATAGAAAGATGAGCGATAGCCGCATAAGCGACCGCCTCTGGTAATAAAATAAAAGCCACAGACAATCCCGCGACGAGATCTGTCAATAATAGATATTTAGGAAGTGTTTTAATCTGAATCCACTTATGATGATCAAGTAGCATTATTTAGATAATCCTGTTTCTAATTAAGAATACCCCATTTTTAACCAGCACCATCGACTTAAACAATTTTGCAAAAAATAATCGCATCCTCATCAAATTCATAAACAGCACATAAACGATGATATCCATCAGCGATAATGACTTGTCCATTGACCTCATCCCTCACTAATAACAAAGGAGAGAGCGCAATACCTTTATCAATTTTTTTACAATCTTTCTGGACATGTGAATTACTCACCCCTAACAAAGACAACTGTGAAGCTCTAAAAATATCTTTGGCTTTAAATTGAACAATACCAGTCACTCTTAACGCATCAACAATC
>CAIXDX010000144.1 GCA_903918335.1 uncultured Methylococcaceae bacterium
GCGATGCACCTCATCAACAAATAACACCGTCCGTTTGTGTTGGGCTTGTTGGATTTTTTGTGCTGCGCTGACGGCGGCTCTAATTTCTTTTACACCGGACAATACAGCGGAAATGGGAATAAATTCGGCATCAGAATGTTGGGCGATAAGGCGTGCTAAAGTGGTTTTTCCGGTGCCTGGCGGTCCCCAAAAAATCATTGAATGTAATCGTCCCGATAAGATGGATTCATACAGGGGTTTGCCCGCAGATAATATATGATGTTGACCGATATAATCTGCCAATGATTGCGGCCGCATCCTATCAGCTAGCGGTTTAGTTAAATCGTCAAACATAGACCTACTTCGATAGGCTTAACGGGTGATTGTTATTCAGAAAATACATCGGCCCCTTGGGGTGCTTTAAATTCGAATAGGCTGGCTTTAATGGCTGGATTTAGGATGACGTTAGAGAAATAAATACGCGTTAATTGTCCAAAGTTGTCGCTTAACTCCATACCACTTAAAGCGCCTTTGTCAAGACCTATAAGGATATATTTAAAGCTACTGTCTTGGTTTTTGGGCAGCAATTTGATCCACGTTAAATCACCTTCGACACCTTGATCTTTCATAATAAAGTTGTCTTCGAGTGAGATGTTTCCACTCAATAATAATGCAGGCGTAGACCCCACAGATTCATCTAGCTTTTTAATAGTGACTTGGTCTAAATCTGTGTCGTAAAACCAAACTTTACCGGAGGTAGATACGATTTGTTGTTGAAAGGGTTTTTGGTAGTTCCAACGAAATTTACCGGGGCGTTGTAGGTAGAAAACCCCATAACTAGTTTGATAAGGATTACCCGCTTCGTTAATTAAAACTTGTTTAAAATCAGCAGTTAGGGATTTTGATGATTTTAAAAAAGTTTGTAATTGTTGTACCGGTTGCTCGGCGGCAAAGCTATGGTAGCTAGTTATAAACAGCGCTAAACAAAGGCTAATGAAACTATTTTTTTTAAGCATGTCTTTTTTATAATTTATTGTGGTTGTTCTGGTTTGTTGTCATTAGTTTCAGGTTCAAATACGTCAGTTGAAACACCGTTATCTGGATTAAAAAAACCTAGACCGCATTCTGAAAAAGTAATAGGTTCTGAACCTGATATATATGGGTATTGTTTGCCAGTCCCACAGTCAGGGTTAATTAAAAGGCCATTATTAGGATCAACCCACGCAAAAGTAATATTGTCAGGTGGTGTTAATTTAACCGGTTGAGTTGAAATTTGCTTCATCAATACGGACCAAATGGGGAGGGCACCGGTTGATCCCGTTAAGCCAATAGGTTTGTTGTCATCTCTACCTAACCATACTACAGATAAATAATCACCGGTATAACCAGCAAACCAACTATCTTTAGCGTCGTTAGTGGTTCCTGTTTTACCAATTAGGCCATAGTCTTGTGGAAAATATGAATAGGCTGATTTACCAGTCCCTTCATGCATCACACCTTGTAACATGGTGTTGGTAATGTAGGTTGCAGCTGGATCTAGTGTTTGTTTAACCGTTAATGGATAGCTTTGTAAAGAGGTTCCTTTTGCGTCAAGAACGGCTCTTATGGTTTTGATGGGTGTTGAGAAACCATCTCCGGCTAAGGTTTGGTACATTTGAGTGACTTCAATGGGTGTTAGAGCACCTGCACCAAGTAATAATGATGGAAATAAGTCGAGTTTTCTATTTACCCCCATGCTTTTTAATGTGTTTGCGACATTTTCTACGCCAACATCCATACCAATACGCACTGTTGCTAAATTGTATGATTTTGCTAAAGCCGTATGTAAAGGAATGGTTCCGTGTTCTTTATGGTCGTAGTTTTTTGGAATCCAATCAACACCATTTCCACCTTTTACGACAATGGTAGAATCACTAATCGGAGTTGTAATGGTATATTTATCAGTATTTTCTATAGCTGTTAGATATACCGCCGGTTTAATGAGAGAGCCAATAGGTCTAACGGCATCTAATGCACGATTAAATCCACCGGCAATGCTTTCTCTGCCACTGGTTAAGGCTGCGACTTCGCCGTTATCACGACGCGTTACAATCACTGCCGCTTCAAGTTCGTCAGCGTGGGGCATTTTAGATAATTGATTTAATCTATTAGCCACTGTGCTTTCAACGGTATCTTGAACCTGAGTGTCTAAGGTAGTGAAAATGCGTAGACCCTCTGAGGTTAAATCTTCTTCACGATAATCTTGTTGTAGCTGTCTTTTAACGAGATCTAAAAAGCCGGGGTAACGATTAGATGAGCGTATTGTTTTAGGGATAATGTTTAAAGGTTTGGCTATTGCGGCTGCGTATTCGTCAGCACTGATGTACCCCTCATTGGCCATTTCTTGTAAAACTAAATTGCGGCGTTGTAAGGCTCTGTCCGGGAACCGTCTAGGATCATATTCTGATGGGCCTCTGACTAAGGCAACCAAAGAGGCTACTTGTTCTAAAGGTAAGTCTTTTAAGGTGCTCCCGAAGTAAAACTCGCTGGCTAAGCCAAAGCCATGTACGCCATTAGGACCATTTTGCCCTAGATAGATTTCATTCAGATAGGCTTCTAAAATTTCATCTTTTGTATAGTGATATTCTAAGATGAAGGCCATTAAGGCTTCTTTGGCCTTTCTCGATAAACTACGTTCTTTAGTTAAATAGAAGTTTTTAACCAGTTGTTGGGTGATCGTACTACCACCCTGTACCATGCCTCCTGCAATGACGTTAGTCCAAATGGCTCTAACAATACCGCGCATAGAAATCCCAAAGTGTTGATAGAAGTCTCTATCCTCAGATGCAAATAATCCATTGAGTAAGGCAGGAGGTGCTTCGCTGAGCTTAATGAGTACTCTATCTTCTTTAATCTTGGGGTAAAAACTACCGATTTGTACGGGGTCCATACGCACAATAGCAATGTCTTGGTTGGTTTTTAAATCAGTAATTTTTTCTATAACAGAGCCATTAAACTTAACGAGCATATTAGTGCCAGATTGTTGTTGATCCCAAAACGTAAATTCACGCGTTCTAATACGAAGTTGTGAACCTTGTTTGTTATAGGTGCCCTCAGCAGAAAGATTTGCATCATTCTTGTAATGCAATATTTTTAATAAACCTTCTAGCTTTTCAATGGGTTGTGCATAGCCCGCATAGAGATCAACGGGGTTAGCATACACACGTGCGGGAATTGCCCAACGTTTGCCTTCAAATTGCTCGCGAACATTGTAGTCTAGGTATCCTATATAGCTCGCAA
Source organism: uncultured Methylococcaceae bacterium (assembly GCA_903918335.1). Taxonomy (GTDB): domain Bacteria; phylum Pseudomonadota; class Gammaproteobacteria; order Methylococcales; family Methylomonadaceae; genus Methylobacter_C. The sequence goes on from CAIXDX010000144.1 coordinate 3,259, forward strand.
ACATGAATGCAGCAACAGCAGCACCGGCAGAGGCTATTAAAAATAAGTTTCTTCCCCAGCGGGAGTTTGACTTCTTTTTGGGTGGCTTGTTGTTATAACGAGAGCCGCCAGTACGAGTTTTTTCTGTCGTTGAGTTATATCTATTCATTGTTGTCAATTTTAGCGTTCAATTAACTATAGGCCTATTATACCTGTTATCTAATGATCAATCAGGACTCGGCTAATCGGTATATATAATTAGTTAATTTTACATGTTAATAGTTAACACTATTTTTCCTGAGGTATGGCCAGTTTCAATGAATTCGTGTGCGCTGGATGCCTCTTTTAAATCGAAGGTTTGACTGACATTTACTTTTAATAAACCTTGTTCAGCCCATAGCTTGCATTGATTTAAGATGGCAACATGTGCATCTCTCGCATCGTCTAAATCTCTTAGCATAGGGGTTAACATCAGTTCAAAACCAATAAGTAAATTACGTAATCGGGCTTCAGATAAATCGATTTGACCTGGATCTAGTAAGGTAATGAGTCTGCCGAAATGCGCAGTGGCTAATATGCTTTCTTTAAAAACTTCTGGCCCAACGGTATCAATGACTAAATCAGAGCCTTTACCATTGGTTAATTGATTTACTTGCTCTGCAAAGCCATTAGGATGATAAATGACAGTTTCGTCAGCACCTAAATGTTTAGCAAATTCAGCTTTTTCAGGGGAGCTAACAGTTGTGATAACACGTGCACCTTTTATTTTGGCTAATTGTATCGCGACATGTCCTACTCCACCGGTTCCGGCATGAATTAAAACGGTTTGTCCTGCTTTTAGTTGACCTTTACTAAATAAAGCGCCCCACGCGGTAATTAAGACTAAGGGTGCAGCGGCTGCCTCTATCATTGAATAATTAGTTGGACTTGCACTCACCCAACGCTCATCAAGAACGGCGTATTCAGCATAATTACCTTGCTCACGCCCCAAACCACCGTTACAAAACCAAACCTTATCGCCGACTTTAAAATTCTTAACAGCAGCTCCAGTTTCAGTAATAACCCCTGCACCATCACAACCGAGGACGGTAGGTAAGGGAAGTGGGTAAAATACGCCATGACGTCTAACTTTAGTATCAACTGGGTTGATGCCTGCGGCTTCTAGCTTTACTTTAACTTGAGTTGCATTGTTCAATGAGGGTTCGTTAATGTCTTGATAGCTTAAAGTGCTGGCATCTCCAACGGCGGTCATTAGTATGGCTTTCATTTACTTATCCTTTAAATGGTATGATTAGTTAGTAGTCCATTGCTGGCGATAATCAGAAAAATGGTATTGTTTTTCTTTGTGGAGTTGTTGATTTTGGTAACTATAAATAGTTGGCAGATTATAGCCATTAAAACGGTTAGCTTTAATTAAACTGTAGGCGCCCACATTTTTAAAAACAAATTTGTCGCCAACCTTTAAGGGCTCTGAAAATTGATATTCTCCAAAGATATCGCCCGCTAAACAACTACTACCGGCTAAAATGACATGATGTTTAGCATTAGGTTGATGTTCGTGTAAGTCTAGTCGGCGCTGATATTCAAAGACTTCAGGATGATGATTTACTGAGGTATCTAAAATAGCAATCGTCTTTCCGTCACTCATGAATATATCCAGTACTGTGCTGAACAAGTAACCTGTATTATCCACAATAGCTTTGCCTGGTTCTATAAATACATCTAGCTTATAGTCTTCTTTAAGACCAGATATTAAATTGATGAGTGGCTGATGATCATTCACATAGTTAAATAAATAACCTCCCCCTAAGTTTAGCCAGTCTAACTGAGCTAATCGATTACCTAGACTATTTCTCAATTTTTCAACTGTTTTAGTGAGCGGTGTAAAGTCTGTGGCTGAAAATGTACTGTGGATATGGAATCCTTTAATTTCCTGTAGTCTGTTAGCTTGTGTTAGTACGTCAATATCAACACCCAGTTTAGAATGTGGGCGACAGGGATCAAATCGATTGTCGTTAAGAAAAGATAGCTTAGGATTAATGCGGAGACCTATGCTGGTCGAGTTTATGCCAAGTGTTAAAAAACGTTGATACTGTGTTAAAGAGTTAAAGCTGATATGGCTAAGAAGAGGAGATAGGTCGCTCCATTCGTCAGGACTTAAACCAGGCGTGGTTAAATGCAAACTGCCATCATTTATTAAGAATTCATTAGCTAGTTGGGCCTCGAATAAGGAGCTTACCGCAAAACCATCTACCCAAGGATTGGCTATTTTTAATACTGCTGAGAAAGGTAAAGCTTTAACTGAATATAGCACTTTACAGCCAGATTGCTGGCGTAGAGTCTGTAATTGCGCTAAGTTTTTTTGCAAAAGATCTATATTTAGAACGAATGCGGGAGAGTTGTCGATTTGAGCTTTAAGGCTTTGCAAGTCCATTGATAGGTTTTGGCTATTAGGTTTTATCTGACATCATAATACATGAAGCGCTTGTAAGAAATTAAAGTATTCTCTGTGCTATAACATACAAGTTTGCTTAAATAAATTGCATATCTTTAAGTTCTAGTTTATTCTGTTCTGTTCCTAAAACTAGGGAGTTGCATTAAGTAGGAGAGATGGCCGAGTGGTCGATGGCGCACGCCTGGAAAGTGTGTATACGGCAACGTATCGAGGGTTCGAATCCCTCTTTCTCCGCCACTTGATTATACAAAGCTATTTACAATCATTAAACCTGCATGTCTAAAAGGCTTAGCGGGTTTTTTTATGTCTATAAAGTTCTTTGAAGCCAAATTATTTTTCTGGTTTAAAACAGGTTGCGTTTTTTATTGATGAGTCTGTCAACTCTAATCAGGAGAGTTAAGTAAATTCAAAATACATTGATTACAATTATATTACACTTATTTAAAAATAATTTATAACCAGCACGTACTTGTGGCAAAATTGACATCGCTGATCGAAAGTACCAAGTAATTTGTATACTACAAGCTTTATGAATGAACCAATTTTATGATTAAAAACCCTTCAAAGCGCCTTTTTATTTTACTTACCCTCTCAATTTTTTTGGGTGAGTTTATGATCATGATGAGTTTTAAATATTGGCTACCTAAAGTGCCAGAAGAAATTGGTGCAGCTATTGATGCTGCTTTGCTTACCCTGATAGCAATGCCAGTATTACAATTTTGCTTAATTAAACCAATCAATCAATTAATCGAAAAAATTCGAAAAGATCAAGCTCAATTAAGGGTGGATGCGCATGCATTTGAGGTGCATGAGGAAATCATTATTTCCGATGTTAATTTCAATGTGATACGGGTTAATAAATCCTTTTTAGAAATGACCGGTTTTACAGAATCCAATGTGTTGGGTAAATCTGTTTTATCGATGATGTCGAACAGTTTTAAAGATTTATTTGAAAGTCAAATTAAAAGTAAGTTGGCTAAGTTGGGTAACTGGAGTGGGGAAAGTTCGGCTTTACAATTAAATGGCGATGAAGTGCTAGTGCAAATTTCAATAACGGCTGTTAAGAATAGTAGTGGAGTTGTCACAGAATATGTCATTATTCTAAACGATATTACCGATAGATTAATCAGTGAACGAAGAATTTATGAATTGGCCTATATCGATCAAGTAACCAAGTTTCCTAATTTAAATCAGCTAGTGTTTGATTTGGAGAAGAGTTTTCTGCAGGATGAGTATCTCGCTCTTATTGTGTTTGAGCCAGATAATGTTAGCCTACTAATGGATGCACACAGTTATAAATTAGGTGATTATTTTCTTAATGAGATCGCTTTAAGATTAAGACAAGAGTTACCCCAATCTTATGCCATTTATAAGATTTATGGTAATAAGTTTGCCATTCTACTCCAAAACATAGGAGGAGAATTAAGTAATGCAAGTCGGACTGTTAGTCTTGTTGAGTCTATTATAAAACTAGTATTTGTTACGCCTTTTTCAATCAATGGATTTGAGCATTATTCAGATGTCAGCATTGGTGTCGTTATTGCTTTGGGTCATGAATACAATGTAGAGGATTTAATTACTTCAGCTCAAACTTCGTCACATCAAGCGTCACGAATTGAAGGTAACAGCTCGGTTTTTTACGATAAAAGCTATAAAGAGCAAGCGAATAAAAAAAGAGAGTTAGAACACCAATTACATTTAGCTGTCGCTAATAGAGAATTAGACTTTTATTATCAAATACAAGTTGATGCCGATAATAAGGTTATTGGTGCTGAAGCATTGGTTAGATGGCATAATCCCGCTATTGGATTAATTTTTCCTCTAGAGTTTATTCCACTTGCAGAAGAGACTTTGCTTATTGAAGAGATCGGGAACTATTTGTTAGAACTAGGTTTTAAAAGATTAATTGAATGGGCTAAACAAGATGACAACCGTCATTTGACACTTTCAATTAATGTAACGGCTAAACAATTTCATCGTCCGAATTTTCTGTTAAAAATAGATGAGCTGTTTCAAAAATATCCTATAGATGCAACTAAGTTGATACTGGAGTTAACGGAAAGTATTAGTGTTGAAAATTTAGAATATGTTTCTGCCAAAATGAAACTTTTGAAAGAAAAATATAACATCAAATTATCGCTGGATGATTTTGGTACTGGATATTCTTCTTTGGGTTATTTGCAATCAATGCCATTCGATGAAATAAAAATAGATCGATGTTTTATTCATGATGTGACCAGTAATCATAAAAATGCTAGCATTGTTGAGTCTATTATCGCGTTGGCAAAAATATATAATTTTAGATTGATTGCTGAGGGTGTAGAAACTAAAGAACAGTTGGCGTTTTTAAAAGGAATGGGTTGTGAAAATTATCAAGGTTACTTATTTTCAAAGCCCTTGCCGATTGAAGAACTGCATCCGGTATTTCTTAAATTTATGGGTGAACAACAGCCTAAAGAGGTATTGATATAAAACCTTAATGCCCTTATATAATTATTAAATTGATGCGTCATCGCCTAAGCGTGGCCAAGCTGTTAATACCGCTTTAACGACTGTTGCTAAAGGAATAGCAAAAAATACCCCCCAAAAACCCCATAATCCGCCGAAGAATAAGATAGCAATAATTATAGCTATGGCGTGCAAGTTTACAGCCTCAGAGAATAGTACGGGGACTAATATAACACCATCAAGTGCTTGAATAATGGAGTAAGCAATTGCTATATACATAAATTCGTCGCCAGTTAATCCCCATTGAAAATAGGCTACACTTATAACAGGAAAGGTGACTAAGGTGGCTCCAATATAAGGAATAATAACTTGTAGTCCCATTAATACCGCTAGTAGCATGGCATAGTTTAAATCTAAGGCTGCGAAAGTAATGTAACTCACTGCCCATAAAATAAATACTTCAGAGAATTTGCCTCTAACATAATTTCCCATTTGCATATCCACTTCTTCCCAGACACGGACCGTTAAATTCTTTTCTTTAGGCATAAACTGTAGAAACCAATTGACCAATAAGGCTTTGTCTTTTAGAAAGAAAAACACCATCATAGGGACAAGAAATAAATACACTAATGCACTCACAATGCCAACCACAGAAGCGGCAGAGAGTGATAATACATTTTGACCATAGGTTAATAGTTCTTGTTGGATGGCCAGCATTATTTGTTGAATTTTGTATTCCGAAATTAATTTAGGATACATCTCGGGTAGGCGCAGAATGCCTCTTTGCGCACTATTTAATATTACAGGGATGTGTTGAATAAATTCTATAGCTTGTTGAGAAACTAACGGCATTAAATAGAATAATAAAAAACCTAAACAGGTTAAAAATGCGGCAAAGACAAGATAAACAGCGGGTAAACGGGGCATGCCTAGGCGTTCAGATTTAGCAACTAAGCCTTCAAGTAGATACGCAATTATAATAGACGCAAAAGCCGGCATTAAAATGTTAGATAACGAGTAAATTAGTATAAAGCTGATTATTAGGAACATCGCTAATGAAACAGCTTGGGAGTTAGGTACAAAACGTTTAAAAGAGTTAGAAAATAAACGTAAATTTACACTAGCGTTAGTAGTCATAGATGGTGAAGGAAGTCTTTGTTATCTTTGTTAGGTGCATTTTACAACCAATAAGGAAATTATCCTTATTCTGTTTCTTAATTTAGGTATGTTAATGGAATAAAAAGTTTTTTATGTCGTGTACAAATGATAATAATTGCATAGTTTAAGATGATAATATATGAGCAAATCGAATCGCATTAATCCTTTGGAGGAAAAATTATGATCCCCGTTATTTTATCGGGTGGCTCTGGAACACGATTATGGCCACTTTCTCGTAGACATTATCCAAAACAGTTTTTACCTCTCGTATCAAATCACACCATGATCCAAGAAACCTTATTAAGGTTGACTGGTATAGCAGGGTTAAAAGCACCCATTGCAGTTTGTAATGAAGATCATCGTTTTATGATGGCAGAGCAATTAAGAGAAATAGATATTAGTCCTAATGCCATTATTTTGGAGCCTTTAGGCAGAAATACTGCGCCTGCGGTAGCACTAGCGGCTTTAACTGCGATATCAGAAGATGATGTGCTATTGATATTGCCGGCTGATCATGTGATAGAAGATGTAGTGGCTTTTCAGTACGCAGTAAACCAAGCTAAGACGTTAGCGGAACAGGGTTATTTAGTAACATTCGGTATTGTGCCAACTGAGCCAGAAACGGGTTATGGTTATATTAAGCGCTCTACTGAAAATGTGGGTCCTGCCTATACAGTCGCCTCATTTGTGGAAAAGCCTAATTTAGAAACGGCTCAGAGATATCTTAAATCAGGTGATTATTATTGGAATAGTGGTATGTTTGCTTTTAAAGCGAGTAGCTTTTTAAGTGAATTGCAAAAATTTAACCCAGTGATGTTAGAGAAGTGTCAGCAAGCATTGAAGCGTGCTCAAATTGATATGGATTTTGTGCGTTTAGATAAAGAAATATTTGCAACCTGTCCTTCTGACTCTATTGATTATGCGGTCATGGAGAAAACAGAAAAAGCAGTGGTTATTCCTATGGATGCGGCATGGAATGATGTAGGTTCTTGGTCAGCTTTATGGGAAGTTACTGAGAAAGATGCTTCTGGCAATGCCATTATTGGTGATGTGTTTACTGTTGATACCCAAAATTCATTTATTCATGCACACAGTAAATTGGTTACTGTTGTAGGGCTTAGTGATGTGGTTGTGGTTGAAACCGATGATGCTGTTATGATCGCGGCAAAGGATAGAGTGCAAGATGTTAAAGATATCGTTGATCAACTAAAAGCGCAAGGTCGAGTTGAAGCTGATATCCATCGTAAGGCTTATCGTCCTTGGGGGCATTACGATTTAGTGGATACTGGAGAGCGTCACCAAACTAAGCGCATTGTGGTTAAACCCGGTGCGAAGCTTTCTTTACAAAAACATCATCATCGTGCTGAGCATTGGGTGGTGGTTAAAGGTACCGCATTAATTACCAAAGGTGATGAACAGATTTTAATTACTGAAAATGAATCGACTTACATCCCTTTAGGTATTGTGCACTGTTTAGAAAATCCAGGTGTTATTCCTTTAGAAATTGTAGAGGTACAATCTGGTAGTTATTTGGGCGAGGATGATATTATTCGCTTCAATGATGTATACGGACGCGTTTGAATCTAATTAAAATAATTATTTACACAAGGAAATAAAATGAGTCAAAAAGTTACTAAAGCGGTTTTTCCAGTAGCAGGTTTAGGCACTCGGTTTTTGCCAGCTACTAAAGCCATTGCAAAGGAAATGTTGCCCGTAGTTGATAAACCTTTAATTCAATATGCGGTCGAAGAAGCAGTGGCTGCTGGTATTGATACGATGATTTTTATTACTTCACGTAGTAAAAACGTGATTATCGATCATTTTGATAAAGCACATGAGCTTGAAAGTGAATTAGAAGCGAAAAATAAAACGGAATTATTAGCGATTCTTAAGGGCATCGTACCTCCTAATGTGTCTTTTGTGTTTATTAGACAAGCAGAAGCGCTGGGTTTAGGTCATGCTGTTAATTGCGCTAGGCCAGTTATTGGTGATGAGCCGTTTGCTGTGATACTTCCAGATGATATGGTTGAGGACGGTACACGTGGTTGCATGTCGCAAATGGTTGAGTTATTTGCTGAGAAACAAACGTCTATTTTAGGTGTGGAACGCGTTAACCCTGCTGATACAGGTAGTTATGGTATTGTAAAAACGCCTGATACGTCAGAGAAATATGCAAAGATTGATGTGATTGTAGAGAAACCAAAGCCAGAAGTGGCGCCATCAAACTTAGCGGTAGTAGGTCGTTATATTTTAACGCCCGCTATCTTTGAGAAAATTAAAAACACCGGTCGTGGTGCAGGTGGGGAAATACAGTTAACGGATGCAATCGCTGATTTAATGAAAGATGAAGATGTTTTAGCCTATGAATTTGAAGGTAAACGTTATGATTGCGGGGCTAAATTAGGCTTTTTAGTGGCTAACGTAGAATTAGCCTTATTAAATACGGAACTAAAAGATAATTTTAAAGCCTATCTAAAAGATTTGGTCAGTAAATTCTAGTTCAGTTTTAGTTCTAAATGATCAGGGTTAAGTAGAGTTTTCGCCCTGATCATTTATTTCATTCCGTGTCACTTCTTGGATAACGGGTACTTTTGTACGTTTTTGTAACCAGATAACCCCCGCAATATCCGCAATGCCTGCCCATAGTCTATCTAAAGTGCCATATTTAGATTGTCCCATCGTTCTTGATCGATGATTAACTGGCTCAGAAATTACTTGTCCCCCCGCCCTTAAAATTAAGGCCGGTAAAAAACGATGCATGTGATTAAAGTAAGGTAATTCAAGAAAATTTTCTCTAGAAAATACTTTTAAACCGCAACCTGTATCAGGTGTGTTATCACCTAATAACTTAGCACGAATACCATTAGCAAATTTAGATGAGAAGATACGCCAGCCCGTGTCATGACGTTTATTACGCCAACCAGCGACCATGACTAATCTGGGGTTATGTTCACGTTCTTTAAGTAATAGATCATACAAGCGTGGTATGTCAGCGGGGTCATTTTGTCCATCCCCGTCTAAGGTGGCAATCCAAGGGTAAATAGCTTGTTTTATGCCAGTATGAATGGCCGTGCTTTGTCCACAACTCTGAGCATGGTTGAACACTCTTAACGGCGGAAAAGCCAGTAATGCTTGTTCTAATATCGTTGCCGTTTCATCATCACTGCCATCATTAATATAGATTATTTCATAGGTATCAGCAGTGCTCATCGCCTGAGCAATTTCTGTGATGAGGGGAATGATATTTTCTGCTTCATTGTGAACAGGTACAACAACGGAAATTCTCATAGACTACAATTTTGCTAATTTAAAAAAAGTTGAGTATTTTAACGATAATGTGTACTAGACAACACCTTTTGAAAAAATATTAAAGAATTAATGCGCTATCACTGCGTAATACTCTGCTCAAAACTTGCAATCTAGACCATTATCCTTTAACTTAGCGTAACATCCTTTAAAGGCTAGGGGTGCTTTATTTCCTTGTTAATTGTAGGAATAAGGCTGAGAGAAACCCTTTGAACCTGACCCTGGTTAATACCGGCGTAGGAAAGCCCTCAAACTTCCCTGCGTCTTGTTTTATTGTTTTTGGAGATAACATGAGCGCTGTTGTTAAAGACGTCAAAGCTACAAATGACGTAAAGATTGATTCCTATCCTGCTTCAGAAAAAATCTATGTGCAAGGCAGTCGGCCAGACATTCAAGTGCCAATGCGTAAAATTAATTTGTCAGATACACCGGTGCATTTTGGTGCGGTAGAAAAGAATGGGCCACTTTATGTTTATGATACGTCAGGTGTTTATACTGATCCTAATGTTGAGATTGATTTAAAGAAAGGTTTAAGCCCTATTCGTTCTACTTGGATAGATGAAAGAAATGATACTGAAGAGTTATCAGGTCCAAGCTCAGAATATGGTCAACAGCGTTTAGAAGATCCTAAAACTGCCGACTTGCGGTTTGAACATATTCGTAAACCACGTCGTGCTAAAGCGGGCAAGAATGTTTCACAAATGCACTATGCTAGACAAGGCATTATTACGCCTGAGATGGAATATATTGCCATTCGTGAAAATCAAAAAATGGAAGAAATGCGTGAGCTATGGAAAGACCAGCATCCTGGTGATTCTTTAGGCGCTTCTATTCCGGCTGTTATTACACCTGAATTTGTGCGTGATGAAGTCGCACGTGGTCGTGCGATTATTCCTTGTAATATTAACCATCCAGAATTAGAGCCGATGATTATCGGTCGTAATTTCTTGGTTAAAATTAACGGTAACTTAGGTAACTCTGCGGTCACTTCTTCTATAGAAGAAGAAGTTGAAAAGATGCTGTGGGGTATTCGTTGGGGCGGCGATACCATTATGGATTTATCGACCGGTAAAAATATTCATGAAACGCGTGAATGGATTTTGCGTAACTCGCCAGTGCCGATTGGTACCGTGCCTATTTATCAAGCCCTAGAAAAAGTTAACGGCAAAGCGGAGGATTTAACCTGGGAAATTTTCCGTGATACTTTAATAGAGCAAGCAGAGCAGGGTGTGGATTACTTTACGATTCATGCGGGTGTGCGTTTACATCACGTGCCTTTAACTGCAAAGCGCATGACTGGCATTGTGTCTCGTGGTGGTTCTATCATGGCGAAATGGTGCTTAGCGCATCACACAGAAAGTTTCTTATACACGCATTTTGAAGAAATCTGCGAAATCATGAAAGCTTATGATGTGTCTTTCTCATTAGGTGATGGTTTGCGTCCTGGTTCTATTTATGACGCGAATGATGCTGCCCAATTTGGCGAGTTAGAAACCTTAGGTGAGTTAACTAAAATCGCTTGGAAACATGATGTTCAAACGATGATCGAAGGTCCTGGTCACGTGCCTTTACACATGATTAAAGTGAATATGGATAAGCAGTTGGAAGAGTGCGGTGAAGCGCCTTTCTATACTTTAGGGCCACTGACCACTGATATAGCACCGGGTTATGATCACATTAC
>CAIXDX010000145.1 GCA_903918335.1 uncultured Methylococcaceae bacterium
AAACATTTAGAAAGTGGTGCTGTTGCACAACTTCAAACTGAAACATTCAGTAAGATTGAAAAAAGACATACATCTAATAACAGTACTGCAGAGCAAATCTCAGGTAAATAAGTTATTAGATTTCCCTCGCCACTTTGTGGCGAGGGAAGTTCTTGTAGTAACCATCCGTAGTATTTCAAGTTGTAATATTCAAGTTAAGTTTTATTCTCAGTATTAATTCACAGTAAAAACTCTAAGTTTAATAAACTATTAATATAAATTATTCTAGAGTCACCGGGGAATTAATTAAATATCAATTGGTTGTGCTCATATGTTGTTTGAGGAGCCTGACATCATGAGATGCCAGGATAGTTGAATTGCGATTTTAGAATAGTTTTGCTTACTTTTTGCTTCATTAAAGTTATTGATTAGCGACTTTAATAAGCCAGCCAGTTTTGTCTTCACATCCTAAAATTGCCTTTGCGCTCACATCAAGTCTTACGAATTCACCGTTTAAAGAAGCAGGAAGTTTTGCTTTAATTTTATGAAATGTACTTGTACTTTCGGTGGTGAATGCTATTGGTGTTTTTTTTGCGGTTAATTTTATGGTACTTGGATCTGCCCAAGCAGATACCTTAATAATGAACTCTGCTTCTGTAGGTGTTTCTATATTGCTGGGTGCTTTATATTCAGTAAGATTAAAATCAGTAAAGCGGGGTTTTTTACACATTTTTTCTGCTTCTTCAGGGCTGTATGCTGATGCAATACTAGTATTTAAAATGATCGCTATACATAAACTAGATTTAATTATTTTTATTATTTTCATGTTAATTCCTCAATTAATAAATGGTTTTATTTCGTTGCAATAACCAACTATTCCACTAAGGCACTTTAGTTTTTTTTTGATTTAAATTCAACTATTTCTATTCTTATAATTTTAAATAAATAAACCACGCCATGTTTTCCGTATATCTTCCACAAAATGGCATGATGCTTGTACAATATCCATAGTTTAAATTTTGAAGAGAACATGACTTTGAGCGACAAAAATCAAGAAAGCTTAAATTATAAAAGTGCTGGCGTAGACATTGCGGCAGGAAATGCATTAGTTGAGCGAATTAAGCCAATAGCTGCTAAAACTCGTACAGCAGGTGTCATGGCAGGATTAGGTGGTTTTGGCTCAATGTTCGAGTTGCCTCTGGATCGTTATAAAAATCCAATTTTAGTATCGGGGACCGATGGAGTGGGTACTAAGCTTAAATTAGCGATTGATTTAGGCGTTCATGATACTGTGGGTATTGATCTAGTTGCGATGTGTGTTAATGATATTATCGTTCAAGGTGCTGAGCCTTTATTTTTCTTAGATTATTTTGCGACCGGCAAACTAGACGTAGAAACGGCTGCCTCAGTCATAAAAGGTATTGGTCAAGGTTGTGAATTAGCGGGTGCTGCTTTAGTCGGTGGTGAAACAGCTGAAATGCCTGGTATGTATCCTGATGGTGAATATGATTTAGCTGGTTTTTGTGTCGGTATCGTAGAAAAAAATAAAGTATTAGATGGGGCTAAAGTTAGTATAGGGGACAAGTTGATTGGTATTGCTTCATCTGGCCCACATTCAAATGGCTACTCTTTGATTAGAAAAATTATTTCTCATAGTGGTTCATCACTCAATGATATGTTCGGTGATAAAACGCTAGGAGAGGCTTTATTAGAACCGACTCGTATTTATGTTAAATCGCTATTAACTTTATTAGATAAAGTATCTGTACATGCCATAGCACATATTACAGGTGGTGGGTTAACAGAAAATTTACCTCGTGTTTTACCCAATGGTATTCAAGCAAATATTGAGCTTTCTTCTTGGGCATTGCCAGATATTTTTGTGTGGCTAAAAGAGCGAGGTAACGTGTCATTGGCAGATATGTTGATCACGTTTAATTGTGGTGTAGGTATGATTGTTTGTGTAGCGCCAGAAGACGAGCAGGTGACGCTTGATAGTTTAAAGTTTTCAGGTGAAACAGCTTTCGTTATTGGCGAATTAGTGGCATCTGAAGGCAAGCCTGAAGTGCAATATATTTAGTTTTATAACTAAATTTAATGGAACCACTACCTCGTAAGCTTTATAAAATCGCTCAAGTTAGAGAATTTGAGCGACGGGTTATAGAGGACTGTGGTGTGTCGAGCTTGGAGTTAATGCGCTTAGCAGGCACTGAGGTATTTAATTCGATACGGCTGCAATGGCCTAATGCTAAGTCTATCGCTATATTTTGTGGCGCTGGTAATAATGCTGGTGATGGTTATGTTGTCGCTAGTATTGCTTTACAGGCAAATTTAACTGTAAAAGTTTATAGTTTAATTAACCCTGAACATTTAGTGGGTGATGCTCTAACTGCTAGTCAACATTATCGAAATCAACTTGGTATTATTGTTCCTTTTGAAGATCAAGCAATTGATAATGTTGATATTATTGTTGATGCTTTATTGGGTACAGGTCTAAATCGTCCTGTTAGTGGGTTATTTGAGCGTGCTATAAATAAGATTAATCATTCACGCTCTTTTGTTGTTTCAATTGACAGTCCTTCTGGTTTAAATGCAGATACAGGTGCTCTCATGGGGTGTGCAGTTAAAGCGGATATGACGGTTACTTTTATTGGGTTAAAACAGGGGCTTTTTACAGGTCAAGCTTTAGAGTATTGTGGAGAGCTTGTTTATGCTTCTTTGTCGCTTTCATGCACTGTGTTTAAAGACATTTTGCCTTCAGCTTTTCGGGGTATTAACAAAATATGGGGTTCTCGAAGTCGATCTGCTCATAAAGGTACGTATGGACATGTATTAATTATTGGTGGTGATGCCGGTTATTCTGGTGCAGTTAAGTTGGCAGGGGAAGCAGCCTTACGCCTAGGTGCGGGCTTAGTTTCTATAGCAACTCATCAAACCCATGCGGCCTTTTTGAATGTAAATAGGCCTGAATTAATGTGTCATGGAGTCGCTAGTATTCAAGATTTATCCTTGTTGATTAATAAAGCAACGGTTGTTGTTATTGGTCCTGGTTTGGGACAAAGTGCATGGGCGAAAGACTTATTTGATTTCACTTTAACTACCAATAAACCTTTAATTATTGATGCAGATGGTTTAAATCTTTTAGCACAGTCTCAGAAAAGTAATCCAAACTGGGTTTTAACCCCTCACCCAGGTGAGGCCGCTCGCTTATTAAATTGCACAACTACAGAAATTCAGCACGATAGATTTACGGCGGTATTTTCACTTCAATCTAAGTATAACGGGGTTGTAGTTCTTAAAGGTGCAGGTACTTTAATCGCTTCAGATCATGAGTGTATTGTTTCTACAACAGGAAACCCAGGTATGGCCACGGGAGGCATGGGCGATGTACTCGCTGGAGTGATAGCTGGATTGGTTGCGCAAGGTGAATCCTTAATAGATGCCTCTCAATATGGAGTTTATGGACATGGTTACGCCGCTGATATGGCAGTGAAGTATAAGGGAGAGAGGGGTTTGTTAGCCAATGATTTAATGCCTCATCTAAGAAAGTGGGTGAATAATATTTAAATGCAGATTTATTTAGATAGTACAGAGCAAACAGAAAAGTTTGGTGCAGATCTCTTTAATAAGTTGTCTGGCAAGGTACTTATATTTTTGGAGGGCGATTTAGGTGTTGGTAAAACCACTTTAGTACGTGGTTTTTTAAGGGCTGCTGGTTATGTGGGAGTAGTTAAAAGTCCTACGTATAATTTAGTTGAAGAATATTGTGTTGATCAGTTAAAAGTATTTCATTTTGATTTGTATCGAGTCACTGACCCAGAGGAGTTGGAGTGGATAGGAATAAGGGATTATTTCGATCAGGATGCGATATGTTTTATTGAGTGGCCTGATAAAGGGGAAGGCTTTTTGCCGGCTCCTGATAAAGTTATCAAGTTAGCAGTTAAAAATAGTGGTCGAGAACTTAGTTTTGATTAATTGTTTTAGAGTTTAATTATGCATGTTCGGACAAAAGTATTATTGTTTTTTGTATTGCATTTAGTATCTGTATGCATAAGTGCAAAACAGATTGACGTTAAATCCTTAGAGTTTTTAACGACGGAAAATCAAAACAAATTAATCTTTGATGTGACAGAGCCAATAAAACATCGTGTTTATGTTACTGATAAGCCGCCTCGTTTAATAATCGATATTAAAAATGCACAATTAATTAAATCTATTGCATCTACTTCTGGAATAAATCCATTATTTTCGCGAGTTACCACGTTGACAGTCAATGATACTGACTTAAGGGTAATGATTGATTTAAAGGTCGTAGTTAATGCCAAAGAGTATAATTTGAAATCTAATAATGTCGCTAATCATTTGATAGTCGAATTAAATTCTAAGTCCCCGAGCAAATTAATAAAATTAAAGGAAGAAGCCTCTAATCTGACTCTAAAAAATAAGCTAAATCCTCTGATTATCGCTATAGACCCTGGACATGGTGGTAATGATCCAGGAGCTCGCGGAGTTGCAGGTACCGAAGAAAAGGACGTTACATTTCAGATAGCTAAAAAACTTGAAGTTTTAGTTAATGCCCAGGAAGGAATGCAAGCTTTAATGGTGCGTAAGGGAGATTATTATGTTGGCCTTAGGGAACGAATGAAAATTGCTCGGGAGGCCAAGGCGGAACTATTTATTTCAATACATGCAGATGCTGTTCAAGATAGTGTTATAAAGGGTGCTTCAGTCTATACATTATCGACTCATGGAGCTTCAAGTGAAGCGGCTCGTTGGTTGGCAAATTCAGAAAATGCTTCTGACATGGTTGGTGTGAGTCTTCATGATAAAGAGGATGATTTAGCCTCTACTTTGTTTGATTTGACACAAAATGATACCCGCGAAGAAAGTGTTATTGTTGCAAATCATGTTTTAAAAAGCTTTACTAATATTTCCCCCTTACATAAAGATACCGTCCAAAAGGCAGACTTTATGGTATTAAAATCTCCCGATATTCCTTCATTATTAGTAGAAACTGCTTTTATTTCAAATCCATCAGAAGAACAAAATTTATTAAGTCCAGCATTTCAAAATAAGATAGCAAAAGCTATATTTAAAGGTTTGTACGCGTATTTTGAAGAAATAAACAAGGGAAATCATCGGTTGGCTAGATTTGAGGGGAAATAATGCGTTGTATTAGGAAAATATTATTTATACTTATTGCTGATAATTATGGCTGGTTTAAGTGATCAGAAGATTGTAATTAGAATGCATTTTGTTCATTTATAAAAATTAATTAACTAGGTTACCCCCCCTCCTGGGTTTTATTATAGAGTTGTGTATCGATTGTGGTAGCATAAGTCTTACCTTGTTGTTTAAGGTAAACAAGAAATAATAAAAATAATTATGAGGAGAATAATAATGAAAATAAAAACAATAGCAATATCAGGTTTTTTTGCTCTCGGTTTATTAACAGCATGTGATAAAGCTGCGGAACAAACTGCAGAAAATAAAGCACCAGAAACAGCGGTTACAACAGAGGCCCCTGTAGTGGCTCCTGTCACAGAAGTTGCGCCTGCTGCACCAACAGCAGAAGTGGCGCCAGCTCCTGCTCCTGCGCCAGCTCCAACTCCAACTCCAACAAATTAAAATACTTTGTACTAACGCCCGATTTAGTAATCGGGCGTATTTTCTAAATTGCTACTTTATATTTGAAATCAACCTTTACGATTGAGCGATTTTGATGGTTTAGTGCAATTCATTTTTATTTTGAGTCGTAATGTTAAATTTTAAAAATATTGCCTTGCGTCGTGGCGTTAGGGTTCTGTTTTCTAACTCTTCTTTTACTATACATAAAGGACAAAAAGTTGGTTTTACTGGTGCTAATGGTGCTGGAAAATCTAGTTTGTTTGCACTTGTTAAAAATGAATTGCATTTGGATGAAGGTGATTTTTCTATGTCACCTAATCTTGAGATTGCTCATGTGGCCCAGGAAACCCCCGCAGTCGCTTGTTCTGCGATTGATTATGTTATCGATGGTGATCAAGAATATAGACGGTTACAAGCTCAGTTAAAGAAAGCTGAGGAAGATGATGATGGTTTAAAGCAAGCTGAGTACCATGCTCTTTTAGGTGTTATTGGTGGCTATACTGCTCAGGCCAGAGCTTCTAGATTGATGAACGGTTTGGGCTTCACGTCAGATCAGGAGAATAATAGCGTCGAGTCTTTTTCCGGTGGTTGGCGGATGCGGCTTAATTTAGCCCAAGCCTTGATGTGTCGGTCTGATGTATTGTTATTGGATGAGCCAACCAATCATTTGGACTTAGATGCTGTGATATGGCTACAAGACTGGCTATGTAAATATCCGGGTACTTTGATGTTGATTTCTCATGATAGAGATTTCTTAGATACTATTACTGACCACATTGTGCATATTGAGCAAGGCAAAGCGGAGATTTATACCGGTAATTATTCTGCCTTTGAAAAGATGCGTGCTGAAAAGTTAGCTCAGCAACAGTCCGCTTTTTTAAAACAACAACGTGAGATTGCCCATATTCAAAGTTTTGTGGATCGCTTTAAAGCACAAGCCACAAAAGCAAGGCAGGCGCAAAGCCGTATTAAAGCGCTTGAGCGAATGGAGTTCATTGCAATGGCTCATGTTGACTCCCCGTTTGATTTTAGCTTTGCTAAGCCTGATAAGATGCCTAACCCTCTATTGTCTTTAGATAAAACCGATATTGGTTATGGTTCAACTTGTGTGCTTAAAAAAGTGGGATTATCTATTTCACCGGGAGATCGTATTGGCTTATTGGGACCTAATGGCACAGGTAAATCAAGTTTAATTAAAGTGTTAGCAGGAGACATGCAGCCTTTATTAGGTAATCGATATGAAGCTGAAGCGTTAAAGATAGGCTATTTTGCCCAACATCAATTAGAACAGTTACAACTGGACGAAACGCCTTTATGGCATTTGCAAAAAATGGATAAGAAGGCGACTGAAAAAGATTTACGAAACTTTTTGGGCGGTTTTGACTTTCAGGGAGATAAGGTTCTAGAAGCGGTAAGGCCTTTTTCTGGCGGGGAAAAAGCTCGTTTAGTGTTAGCAATGCTAGTCTATCAAAATCCTAATTTATTGTTATTGGATGAGCCTACTAACCATTTGGATTTAGAGATGCGTCATGCTCTGAGCGTGGCTTTGCAAGATTATCAAGGGGCTATTGTTGTCGTTTCACATGACCGACATTTGTTGCGTTCAGTGACCGATCAGTTATTATTGGTTGCGGGCGGCAAATTGCAGCCCTTTGATGGCGACCTTGATGACTATCGCTTATGGTTGACTGAGCAGAAAAAAGGTGAAGAAAAAATAGTGTCCGATGCAGAGCCAACGGTGTCACGTAAAGATCAACGAAAGTTAGATGCGGAGCGGAGGCAAAGAAATAAGCCGTTGTATGATGCGCTTAAAAAAGCCGAGCTGGCAGTTGAAAAGTATCATAACGAACAGCGCCAATTGGAGCAGTTACTAGCGGATCCTGATATTTATCTTGAGACCTCTAAAGCCCGTTTAAGACAGGTTTTAGATAATAAGGTCCGAGTTGATAAGGCCCTAGAAGAGGCGGAATTTGCTTGGATGGAAGCGGAAGAAGCTATAGAAAATGCTCAATAGTTTATAAGCAATCTCCGTATTCCATCACTAAAAGTCGGCAATCAAAAAGAGTATTTGGATATTGTGTGCTGATAATGAAGCGTAAGATGTAGTCTAAAAACAAATAAATAGTTAAAGTTCTTGCGGTAGCACTATATATTTTATGGTGTGTATGCTGAGAGCATCTCCAAACTGAATTTGTCCACCATATAATTGGAAGCAGTAACATGCCGTGGACAGTTTTCCAGCTAGCAATGGTATAGGTAATATTTAGTACTCTGTAATCAATATAAAATAAAATAATATTCACAAGTAAGAAAAAAGGCCAAAATGCTTGCCATAGTAAGACTTTGCCTAGCCATGCTGAACGTAAAGCTTCATAAATGTTTTTGTCGGGCAGTTTACTCCAGTTTTTATTGACACTAGGGGTATAGAAGTAAACGAGAAAGAATAAAGCGACTAAAAAGATACTTGCTTCAATTATTGAAAAAAGATGGGTGTAGGTAAAAATGATAGGTAGTGTATCGAAAAGCATGTCAGCAACTCTTTAAATTTAACGATGTATCGCCTAAGGACAGTCTACATAATTCTAATAAAACACACCATACTTCATAGTAATGAATAATCAATACTCGCATACTATTTATATATATGTGGCACTTTCTTGTGAGGCTAAGCCTCTAATTGAGTTCTTTAATTTAAAGAAACAGATGACAGTTAAGCAATTCGCTGTTTATTTAAATAAAGATATTTGCTTAACTGTAACAGGATTAGGTAAGAGTGCAATGGCTGCGGGGGTGGCATACACGCAAGCGTTATTTAGTTCGATTAAATCCAGTTTCTTAATTAATTTAGGGGTTGCCGGACATCAACATTTTGTTCTAGGTGATTTGTTTTTAATTACAAAAATTACGGATGTAGATAGTCAGCGGAGTTATTATCCATCTTCGATATTTTCTTTGCCTTGCTTAAGCGCAAGTATTCATACAGTTTCAAAGCCGGTTTTAGCGTATGACAGTATTGCTTTATGTGATATGGAGGCGTCAGCTTTTTATGAAACTGCAGTTAGGTTTGTATCAAGTGAGTTTGTTTTTTGCCTTAAAGTGATTTCTGATAATCAATTGTCAACAATTGAAAATATAGAAGCTAAGCAGGTGAGTATATGGGTAGCTAAATATATAAGTGTTATTGAACAGTTATTAAGTTTAGCTAAACAGCAATCAAGTCTAACGATACTTAGCGTTAATGGAGCTCTATTTGAACAGTTTTTAGGTCGCTATCATTTTACGGTTAATGAGCGAGAGCAACTGAAAGGTCTTATTGAAAAATGGGATGTACTCACTAACCAGCAAATATTAACTGATACCCAAGGCAGTTCAACCACTGCAAAATCAGTATTGCAGTGGTTGCAAGCAAAGGTAAATCAGGTTGAGTTTTTTGTATAGTATGAGATCTATTTATAAAAAGAAGAAACTGTTTTTAGTGACAGCAACCGCTCCAATATAAGCTAAGCAAAGCATTGCGGCAGCAAAAGCAAGCCATTTATTTTGTCCCTTTAAGCGTAAAACCAAAATACCAAGTGCAATATAAGCTAATAAGGCAACTAATTTTGCAATAATCCAACCGAAGTCAGAACTGAGCCAGCCACCTTGAAACACAAGACTAAATCCACTGACTATTAAAAATGAATTGATAATATGCGGAGCAATTTTAATGGCTTTTAGCTCAAGTAATATAGGTTTGATTTCCGATAAGATGACTCTGCCAATAAAACTACCTAATGACAATAAAATAAAAATTAAGTGCAATGTTTTTAGCATGATATTTCCGAAATATTAATGAATAAGGCAGGAAGCATTATAGCGTTGCTAGGAGTAAAGTCTAAATGGATTTACTTGTATATGAGTAGAGTAATTCAATTTGAGTGATGATATTGTAATTGTGTGTCATAATGTACAAAAATGTTGTAATTAAACTACGGAAATTAATTTTTTCCGATGATTTAATGCGTTTTGTGAAGTTAAATTTAGGAGATTATCATGATTAAAAAAATTTTACTGGCTATGGTTGCCTTGTCAGGGATTGCTGTTACGAATGTGGCTCAATCTGAGGAATTGGTAGATAAAAGATGGTATGTTGCTCCATATGGTACTTATGTAAAGCCTGCTGGTGATCGCGGTACTGACACGGGTTGGGGTGGTGGTATGGCGTTTGGTAAAATGCTTAATAAATATTTCAATGTTGAAGTAAAAGGATTTTATCAAGGGTTGAACAATTCGAATGGTAGTACAGTTTGTTCTGGTGGTTTAGTGACGCAAGGCGAAATTGCACCAGGGTGTAATTCTGGCTGGGTTCAATCGGGAGCAGGTCGATGGGATATGACGGGTGCAACTGCTGATCTTCAATACTTTATTTCTCGTGGTACTTTTTCACCTTATACAGTGGTGGGTTTAGGGGGTATGAATACTACTCATAACGGACGTAGTGCTGCTGGTTTTATTGGTGAAGCGGGTGCGGGTCTTACTTATGAAGTTACAGATAACTTTTTGATACGTAGTGATGTGCGTTATCGCTATAACAATAATTTTAGTAATAACTTAGGTTCTGGTCCTAGCGAGTTCAACGACATGTTGGTTAACCTTGGCTTTGTTGTGCCTTTTGGAGCAAAGCCTAAAGAGGACGTAGTTGTCGCAGCGGTTCCAGTTGTCGTTCCGCCAGCCCCAGTTATAGTTGCTGCGCCTGATTGTTCAACACTTGATTCTGATCATGATGGTGTCAATGATTGTAATGATCAGTGCCCTAATACATTAGAGGGTGTTAAAGTGAGCATTGCGGGTTGTTGGATTGTAGATGTAAAGTTTGATAATGATAAAGATATTATTAAGCCGCAATATTTCGCAAATCTCGATAATGTTGCAAAACGTATAAAAGAGCATCCTGAGTTAGTGATTGAGGTTCAAGGTCATACTAGTAAAACAGGTGGTTTAAAACATAATATTCAATTGTCTGAGCGTCGTGCTATTGCGGTTAAAAAATACTTAGTTGATGGTACAAAATCACCTAATTTAACTACAAAAGGTTTTGGCTGGACTAGTCCGATCGATACTAACGATACTGAAGCAGGTCGTGCTAACAATCGTAGAGTACAATTAGAAATAAATGGTCAATCTCAAAAACCATTAGTAAAATAACTACTGGTTAACTCAGTTTAAAAAACCCGTCTGATGACGGGTTTTTTTTTATTAAATTTTATATCTTAGATTAATTTTGCGTGATGACCACCTTACGAAATACCATCAATATAGTGGTATAGTATGCGCTGATTTGTTCAGGGTGAGGCTGGTGTGATGAATAACGAAAACAACACAATACATAAAATTGTAATTGTCGGTGGCGGTGCTGCTGGACTTGAATTAGCGACGAGTTTGGGGCGTCAATTAGGTAAACCAGGTTTGGCAGAAATAACCTTAATAGATGCGACAACAACGCATATATGGAAGCCTTTATTGCATGAGGTAGCCGCTGGAACATTGGATGAATCAGAACAAGTTGAATATTTACCTCAGGGTCATCGTAATCATTTCTTTTTTAGATTGGGCCGAATGGAAGGGTTGGACCGAAGTAAAAAAGAAATAGTAGTCAGTCCCACACTAAGTGATAGTGGTGAGGAATTAATTCCAAGAAGAACTTTTAGTTATGACACGTTAGTTATGTCTGTAGGAAGCGTGAGCAATACCTTTGGTATTAAAGGTGTTTCTGAGCACTGTCTATTTTTAGACACCACATCACAAGCTTTTAAATTTCAAAAGCAGTTATTTGAATCCTATTTAAAAAGTTATATTGGTAAAAATCCTGACACAGTGAAACCGTTATCTATTGCCATTGTGGGGGCAGGGGCAACAGGTGTTGAGCTGGCTGCTCAATTGCATGAAGTGACTAATGTCTTGGCTATCTATGGATTGAATTCGGAAAGTACTGTCAAGTTGACGATTATAGAGGCTGCGACTCAGTTGTTACCCGCTTTACCTATTAAATTAGCAGCAGCTACCCAACAACAATTAGCTAGTTTAGGGGTTGTATTAAAAATGGGGCGACGTGTTGTAGAAGTTACTAAAGAAGGTATAACAACTCATGATGGTGAGTTTATTGAAGCAGAATTAAAAGTTTGGGCTGCGGGTATTAAAGCGCCCGACTGGTTAAAAGAATTGGATGGATTAGAGACTAATCATATTAATCAATTGGTGGTTGATAGAACATTAAAAACGAGTGATGATAATATTTTTGCTATGGGTGATTGCGCTGCGTGTTTGTGGCCGGGTGGTCGTAGTAATAATGTGCCCCCAAGGGCGCAAGCGGCTCATCAACAGGCAACAGCGTTAGGAAAATCAATTATTAACCGTTTAAAAAGCCGAGCTTTAGTAGAATTTGTTTATTATGATTATGGATCGTTAGTTTCTTTAGGTAAATATACTACTGTGGGAAACTTGATGGGCAATCTAATGGGTACTGTCAGTGTCGGTGGGTTTATTGCTAAAGTTGTATATATGTCGCTTTATAAGATGCATCAAGTGGCTATTCATGGTTATTTTAGAACGGCTATGTTAACGGTTTCTAATGTCTTTAGACGTAGTGTCTATCGAAAAATAAAAATGCATTAAAATTTTAAATTAAAAGAAGAATAGGACTATGTTTGAAGTAGAGTACGAATTTGGCGAAGAAGATTTAATTCATTTTAATGAGCTACAGTTCATGAGAAATGACGAAATTCAATACAATATCAAAAAAAATCGTTGGGTTGTTCCAGGTGTTATGGGCATCATAGGTGGTTTTTATTATTTTTATTACGGTGATATTAATTCCTCTGGATATATATTGGTGATTGCTGTATTGTGGGCAATTTTATCACCCAAAATAATGCTGTTAGATTTGCGTAGGCAAATCCTTAAAAGTTATACGGCAAAAGAGAAACTCAATATGTTTGGTACTTATACCTTAACTATTGATCCCACTAATCCTAATTACTTATTAGAGAAATCGCCTAGTGGTAAAAACAAAATGGCCTGGGCTGATTTAGTGAGAGTTGAATACGGTAAGCGTTATGTTTATATCTATATTAGTTTGAATACAGCCTTGGTTATTCCTGTTGATAAGGTAAAACAGGGTAATCTTGAACAGTTTGCTGAACAAGCAGAAAAAATGATTGAACGATTTTCTTAATACGGTTTAAGTTTTGATATAAGACAGAACTAGATTCTGTCTTATATCGGTTTAAAGTTCTAGATAAGCGCCATTTTGTTTTAACCACTTGCCATGATCTTTGTATTGAGGGCAATACTTCTCTACGGTTTGCCAATACTTGGGAGAATGATTGTGGTGATGAATATGACATAATTCATGGATCACCAAATAATTTATAATTGTTTCCGGCGCCATTATTATTTTCCAGTTGTATTGAATCCCCGCATTAATATTGCAACTCCCCCATCTCGATTTAAACGTTTTGATAGTGACAGATGTAGGGTTAACGCCTATTAATTTAGCGTAATACTCAGTTTTTTCTTTTAATATTATTTCTGCTTGTTTGCTATACCATCGTGCTAGTAGCTTTTTAATTGCATTAGTGTCACTTAAATACCGTTCTTTGACGTTAACAATTAATTTATCATTCTCAATGTTAACTGATGAGAAAACTCCTAGAGTGATTTTTAAAGTGTAGTTCTGCCCAAAATACAAAAAAGTTTCGCCATCAAAAAATTGTTTGGGTTTTTGAGTCTTTAAGTTTTCTTGGAGGGCGATCTTTGTTTTGATCCACTGCTGTTTTTTAGCAATGATTGATTCAATCGTACAGTGAGTTAAATAGTCTGGAACATTAATAAAAACCTTACCTTTACTAATTTTAATGGATATACTCTTTCTTTTTGAGGAGCGGACTATCTCAACAGTAAAACCATCTCCATGTATAAAATTCATAACATATTTTAAAAGATATAAGGATTGTAAGAGTTTATATGGCACATTGTATAATGGCATCGATTTGAAAACAGTCTTTTAGACTAGCTAAAAAGGAATAACATTGTGGCAATTAGATCATTTAATGAAAAGACGCCTACTATAGGGCAAGCCGTTTATATCGATGAAAGCTCAGTGCTTATTGGCGATATTACCTTAGGTGATAATGTTTCAGTATGGCCTACGGCAGTAATTCGAGGTGATGTTGAGAAAGTAAATATTGGTGATGATACCAATGTGCAAGATGGAGCGGTTTTGCATGTTTCTCATGCGGGGAGATTTTCTGAACATGGTTATCCATTGAGCATTGGAAAAGGTGTCACTATTGGACATAAAGCAGTAGTACATGGTTGTACAGTCGGTAATTATTGTTTAGTTGGCATTGGAGCCATCATTATGGATGGCGCGGTATTAGAAGATTATGTGATGTTAGGTGCGGGTTCTCTAGTGTCTCCAGGTAAGCGCTTAGAAAGTGGTTACCTGTATGTGGGGGCTCCTGCTAAACAAGTTAGATTGCTGAATGACTCTGAAAAAGAGTTTTTAAGTTATTCGGCTGAACACTACGTGCATTTAAAAGATGAATATTTAAAATCAATTGGTTAAGTTTTTTCATTAACCACGTTCAGCATTTAATAGCCTGATAACGTCTCTTGTTATTGGGCGCACGCCTCGCCAAATAAAAAAGGCTTCAGCAGCTTGTTCTACTAGCATTCCTAAGCCATCTAAACTTTTTAAGGCTTGGTTTTTTTGTCCCCAACGCACAAAAGCAGTTGGTTCATTACCATAAGCAAGATCATAACAAACGCCTGTATTGCTCAGAATATTCTCTGGTAAAGGAGGGATTTCATTGCTTAAACTGGATGAGGTCGCATTAATAATAAGATCGAATTGCTGATGAGCT
>CAIXDX010000146.1 GCA_903918335.1 uncultured Methylococcaceae bacterium
AATGATAAGCTGACTCACCATGCTCAGCAATATCAAGACCTTCACGTTCTGCTTCTTCGCTCACTCTCAAGCCCATGACTAAATCAATTAACTTAAAGGCTATAAAAGAAACGACAGCAGACCAAGCGATACAAATACCCACACCCCAAGCTTGGCTAATTAATTGAGTAGACATACTGTATTCAGCAACCGCATTAGCAACATAATCATATACACCAGTACCACCCAATGCAGGATCAGCGACAACTGCTGTACCTAAAGCACCGATAATTCCACCAATACCGTGTACACCAAAAGAATCTAAAGAATCATCATATCCTAAAATATTTTTCAGACTGGTTACCGCGATAAAGCAGACAACACCGGCTACCAATCCTAATACGATTGAACCCATTGGACCCGCCCAACCGCAAGCTGGCGTAATAGCGACTAAACCAGCAATAGCGCCAGAAGCACCGCCCAACATACTTGGTTTACCACGGATAATCCACTCAGCGCCACTCCAAGCTAAAGTCGCTGCCGCACTGGCTAATAAAGTGTTTACAAATACTAATGCTGCTAAACCGTTCGCTTCTAAATTAGAACCTACGTTAAAGCCGAACCAACCTACCCACAATAATGATGCACCGATCATTGTCATAGTTACACTGTGTGGTGCTAAAGATTCTTTTTTGTAACCGATACGTTTACCAACAATCAAACAGCCGATTAAACCTGCAATACCCGCGTTTATATGAACAACAGTACCACCTGCAAAATCTAACGCACCTTTTTGGAACAAGAATCCAGCAGTAGCACCAGCAGTAGCACCAGCATCCGCACTTGTATAAGCATCTGGACCAGCCCAATACCAAACCATATGCGCCATCGGTAAATAAGCAAATGTAAACCAAATCAACATAAACACTAAAATGGCAGAGAACTTAACACGTTCTGCAAATGCACCAATAATTAATGCAGGAGTAATACCCGCAAAAGTTAATTGGAATGCCACATAAATATATTCTGGAATATAAACGCCTTTAGAGAAAGTTGCTGCCATAGAATCTGGCGTAATTCCTATCAAGAACAGTTTACTAAAACCGCCAATAAAAGGAGTACCTTCAGTAAATGCAAGAGTATATCCATAAAGAGCCCACAGAACTGCCATCATGGAAAATATAATAAAAACTTGCATCAAGATAGATAACATATTTTTAGCGCGAACCATACCGCCGTAAAATAACGCTAAACCTGGAATTACCATAAGAATAACAAGGACTGTTGCCACAATCATCCAGGCCATATCACCTTTGTTAATAACAGGGGCAACCACTTCACCCTCAGCTAAAGCAAAACCTGCAAAACCTAACAAAGTAACAAAAAGAAAACTTTTAAATAAATATTTCATATATCACCTGTATCAATACTAAAGCGCTTCATCGCCGGTCTCACCGGTCCGAATGCGAACTACTTGTTCTAAATCAGTTACAAAAATCTTTCCGTCACCAATCTTTCCTGTGTTAGCCGCTTTTGTAATTGCCTCAACAGCCTGACTTAAAAGTTGATCGGCAACCGCCACTTCAACTTTGGCTTTAGGTAAAAAATCAACCACATACTCTGCCCCTCTATAAAGCTCAGTGTGGCCTTTTTGGCGACCGAAACCTTTTACTTCGGTTACAGTTACACCTGAAACCCCTATTTCTGAAAGCGCCTCACGGACATCATCCAGTTTAAAGGGCTTAACAATTGCAGTTATCAGCTTCATTTGATCCTCTCTTAATTAAAGTAACAGTTCGGAAATAGATAAAGCAGAGACTGTGCCAAGTTTATTATTTTTTCTCACAAACCCCACAAAAGCCCTATCAATCACATTGTAAATAACCTTAATAACGCTAATTGATATTGATCTATATAAAAAAATTTAGATACTAGTACAAAAAATACACCTAATGCACCACTTTGAAGCAATCAACTCAAAATAACTAAGGGCAGTTCGCACCAAATAAGAACAGGTATAAATTGATACCCGTATTTATGCACTTTAAACAATAAAGCCGTCATAAAGACGGCTTTATTGTTTAACAAAGAAAAGCGTTAAAACAAAATAATCAGAACACACCAAATTACTATTCTTCCTCTATATCCAACTCTTTTATTTTTCGAGTCAAGGTGTTCCGCCCATAACCTAACAAAATAGCAGCTTCATGACGGCGCCCATTTGTGTAATCCAGTGCTGCTTTTATTAAAATACCCTCAACAGCAGGTATAATCTGCTTAGCAATCTCAGGCTCTTTGATGAGCAATTGTTTATCTATCCAGGCTCTTAATACAGACTCCCAATCACTTAAAAGAGCCTCTTTTTCTACGGGCGTATTTAATAATTCAGTTGGCAAATCATGTAAATGTATCTCTCTACTTGAAGCCATAACAGTGAGCCATCGACAACTATTCTCCAACTGCCTAACATTACCTGGCCACTCCAAAGTACTTAAATAAGCCTCTGTTTCAGGCTTTAGGATTTTATTCTCCACACCCAACTCTGTAGCAGCTTGCTGTAGAAAATGCTTTAACAGCAAAGGAATATCTTGTTTTCTTTCCCGCAAAGCAGGAATCTGAATACGTATCACATTAAGTCGATGAAATAAATCTTCCCTAAAACGACCTTGCTCAACGAGTGTTTCGAGATTTTGATGAGTCGCTGCGATTATACGTACATCCACTTTAATCGGTAGATGCGCACCCACAGGATAAAATTCACCATCAGCCAATACTCTTAATAAGCGCGTTTGCAATTCTGCTGGCATATCGCCAATTTCATCCAGGAACAAAGTGCCACCATTCGCCTGTTCAAATCGCCCAGATCGACGCGCTTGTGCCCCCGTAAAAGCGCCCTTTTCATGACCAAATAACTCTGACTCCATCAAATCTTTAGGGATAGCCGCCATGTTTAAGGCAATAAAAGGCTTTTTAGTACGCGGACTATGTCGATGCAACGCTTTGGCTACCAACTCTTTACCCGTACCTGATTCTCCATTAATCAATACTGTAATGTGAGAACGCGCTAGTCGACCAATTGCACGAAATACCTCCTGCATTGCTGGTGCTTCACCTATAATTTCTGGTGTCGGTTGCACATTAGAAATCCCCGCTTGCGAAGCATCCTCTTGAATTTGTCTACCATGTAAACAAGCACGTTGCGCAAGACTAACAACCTCTTTTATATCAAACGGCTTGGGAAGATACTCAAATGCTCCACCATGAAAGGCAGAAACAGCACTTTCTAAATCAGAGTGCGCTGTCATCACAATCACAGGCAAATGTGCATGAGAGAGCTGGAGTTTATCTAATAACTCCAAACCATCCATACCAGGCATACGAATATCGGTAATTAAGGCATCTGGCATTTCAAGGTCTAATGCACTTAATAAATCATGACCAGAAGAAAAACTGCGCGTAATAATGCCGGCTTTTTGGAGTGCCTTCTCAACTACCCAACGTATTGATTTATCATCATCAATAATCCACACCACATCTGGCTTAGTCATGCACAGCCTCCACTGGTAAAAAAACAGAGAACACTGTTTTTCCGGGTTGACTATTACATTCAATCAAACCGTTATGTTGAGTAATTAAGGCTTGCGCAATAGACAAACCTAATCCTGTACCTTCAGCTCTACCAGTAATCATAGGATAAAATATCTGAGTCATCATATTAGCATCTATACCCGGACCACTATCTATAATGTCGCATTTAACCGCTAATTTATAACGTTTACGACCTATATTTAGATGCCGATAGATACGTGTTTTAAACATAATATTGCCCTTACCTTCCATAGCTTGCACAGCATTTCTAGCAATATTCAAAATAGCCTGAATTAACTGATCCTTATCCGCATAAGTATCCGGAATACTAGGATCATAATCGGATTTAAAATGCAGACCTCTACTCGATTCGACTTGTACTAACTGTCTAACCCGTTCTAAAACTTCATGTATATTAGTAATCGTTTTGTTGGGTAATTTATTAGGCCCTAACATCTTATCAAGCAAAGCTTGCAAACGATCTGATTCATTAATAATAATTTGGGTATATTCCTTTAACTCAGGATCATGTAGTTCCAAATCCAATAATTGGGCCGCCCCCCTCAAACCACCTAAAGGATTCTTAATCTCATGCGCCAAACCACGTACTAACATACGCGCTGTATTTTGTTGTGTTAATAATTGCTCTTCTTTTGAAATACGAATATGTGTATCCACCTGTTGAAACTCAACTAATATTTCTCTCACTTTTTCATTAATCAACAAAGGCGTTGCACTAAAGTTAGTGGTCACGTTATGCGGCATCCTTGCCAAAGTGAGGGCTCTATCCACCAAAGGCTCTACCATCTCTAAAGATTGCTTCAAATTATTCAACAAGGCCGGATCTGATGTTCTAAACAATTCGTCGGCACTTTGACCTACTAAATGGTGCGCACTGTCTGCAAATAAAATCTCACCACTGGTATTAATATAAGTGAGCACTAGTTGCCGATTAAACAGCAAAATAGCAGTGTTAAGATGATCCAACATTCTTTTATACATAGCCTTTCTAATCAGTTCCTTTTAGGCAATAAGATTTACATTTCTTTAAAGCAATTTATAGACCAAGCCCTAAAGGATTAAGATTTAATAAGATAACGAATGATTATACGGGAACTAACGCACCAAAATGGACCGAAAGATATAAAAAAACCCCGACAAGTCACCTTGCGGGGTTTTAGGTATAAGCTTAAGCCCGTTTTACACAGGCATAAAATTATAAACTGTAGTACATATCGTACTCTGCAGGGTGAGTACTCATTCGTAAACGAGTCACTTCTTCCATCTTCAACGCAATATAACCATCAATTACGTCATCAGTGAACACGCCACCTTTTTTCAAGAATTCACGATCCGCATCTAAAGCCTCTAAGGCTTGATCGAATGAATGACACACTTGTGGAATTAAATTCGCTTCTTCTGCAGGTAAGTCATACAAATCTTTATCCATAGCATCGCCAGGATGAATTTTGTTTTGTATACCGTCTAAACCAGCCATCAACATAGCAGAGAATGCTAAGTACGGGTTAGCGGTTGAATCAGGGAAACGTACTTCGATACGACGACCTTTAGGGTTGTTTACGAAAGGAATACGAATAGAAGCCGAACGGTTACGTGCTGAGTAAGCCAACATTACAGGCGCTTCAAAACCAGGTACTAAACGTTTGTAGCTGTTTGTTGATGCATTAGTAAATGCGTTTAATGCTCTAGCATGTTTAATGATACCGCCGATGTAGTACAACGCAGTTTCTGATAAACCACCGTATAAATCACCTGTAAACAAGTTAACGCCGTCTTTAGCTAAAGATTGATGTACGTGCATACCGCTACCGTTATCGCCTACTAATGGTTTAGGCATAAAAGTAGCTGTTTTGCCATAAGCATGCGCGATGTTAGCAATAACATATTTTAATTCTAAAACTTCATCCGCTTTTTTAACGAGCGTATTAAATTTAACACCGATTTCACATTGACCTGCAGTTGCCACTTCGTGGTGATGAACTTCAGTCACCATGCCCATATCTTCTAAAGTAGTACACATGGCAGAACGCATGTCTTGGAATGAATCTACTGGAGGTACTGGAAAGTAACCGCCTTTAACACCTGGACGATGACCAGTGTTACCATCAGCATACACTTTTTCTGAGTTCCAACCCGCTTCTTCAGAATCAATTTTGTAGAATGACCCACTCATATCAGTGCCCCAACGAACATCATCAAAAATAAAGAATTCGTTTTCTGGACCAAAAAACGCCGTGTCAGCGATACCAGTTGATTTTAAATAGTTTTCTGCACGTTTAGCTAAAGAACGTGGATCACGCTCATAACCTTGCATATTTTTTGGCTCAATGATGTCACAACGTAAAATTAAAGTGTTGTCATCAAAAAAAGGATCCATCACCGCTGTTGATGGATCAGGCATTAAAATCATGTCTGATTCATTGATGTGTTTCCAACCTGCTACAGAAGAACCATCGAACATATTACCTTCTTCAAAAGTATCTTCATCAATTGAGTGCGCAGGGAATGTAACATGTTGTTCTTTACCACGGGTATCAACGAAACGAAAATCAACGAATTTAACATCGTTTTCTTCAATCATTTTTAATACTTTTTTTACAGACATCAGAGAAATCTCCATAGTGTTAATTATTATTATTTAAGTGTGTTTTTGCCAAACGGACTAAAGATACCATTTTTTTTGCTCCGTTAGCCACAAAAAAAACACCCTCATTAATTTGTTATAGTGTGTATCTTCATATTGCCAGTCAATCAATATATCTATACATACTCTTTGTCACACCATATATAAATAACTCATGGCGTAGAAGTGATCCTATTTAGTCTATTTGCAAATAGACAACATGTTGCTATTTTTGCACAACATTAAACCATTACGAAACAAAAACGCACCAAAAAAGCCCATAAAAAATATTTTATATCAACTATAGACCGCAAGCTATTGTTTTTACTATACTCAAATTTTGGCATAAATTCTGCTTTAATTCTAACAGCATGATCTTTTCAATACTATGCCTGTTGTCATAAGACAACACTAAAGTTTTTTATTAAGCAACAAAGAGGAAACACTATGAAACAACCATCAAAACGCACCGGTCAGATGCTTATCGCGGCTGCAAGTGGTCTTTTATCACTCACGGCTGTTAATGCATTCGCTGATGATTTATATGATTCAAAAGGCGCTATTCAGGCTTTGAGTGGATATGACGTTAACGAAACTAGCTTCTTAAAGAAACACGGCATCGTTGTTAGCGGCATCGTAAACGCGGGCATTACCTATAACGGTAACAACCCAACCAACGGTTTTAATGGCCCTGTTACTTTTGGTGACCGCGCCAGTGAATTCCAATTAAACCAATTAAATCTAAACATTCAAAAAGCTGTAGCCACAGAAGGCGATGAATGGTCATTTGGTGGTCGTTTCGACACCATGTTTGGTACAGACTCTATCTTTACCCAAGCCTACGGCGTACCTGCATATGATGTAAAT
The DNA here is from genome assembly GCA_903918335.1 of uncultured Methylococcaceae bacterium. GTDB lineage: Bacteria > Pseudomonadota > Gammaproteobacteria > Methylococcales > Methylomonadaceae > Methylobacter_C. Next base: position 7,079 of record CAIXDX010000146.1, read on the forward strand.
ACAGGACAACCTATTAGTAACAGAGGTAGTTGGGATCTTAACATTTTAAGCTCAGACAGCAATCGCTTTTATGGCATCGCGTTACCCCAAGCCTACGCAGAAGCTTATGTACCCATTGGGAACGGACTTGACGTTAAAGTGGGTCACTTTTATACCCCTATCGGCTATGAAACTGTACCAGCGAATGAGAACTTCTTCTACTCACATGCTTATACCATGCAATATGGCGAACCGTTTACGCACACAGGTGCTTTAGGTAACTATAACGTTAATTCTAATT
>CAIXDX010000147.1 GCA_903918335.1 uncultured Methylococcaceae bacterium
AAAAATAAAACAAAAAGCTCAAGTCAATCAACGATTTTTTGTGTAAAGTATGCACGTAACTGTCATTAACTGAATGAGTAAAGGCCAAAAATACCATGAATATTGCTCAAGCTATTTATCAACACGTTAAAACCATGCCAATGGAAAAAGCCGTTGAAGTATTGCATTTCATAGAGTTTCTAGAGACTAAAAAGGACATAACAGTCACGGAAACCGAAGCCAATGATGTGCTGGAATTTATGCAAAACTTACCGCTGGGGCATCGCACAGACGCTGAAATTAATAACGCAATACAAGCTTTAAGAGATGAGTGGCAAACTTCATGAAGTTATTTTTAGATGCATGTACCGTCATCGTTAATCGCTCATTACACCCAATTCTTTCAGCTCCCGAGTATTCAAATCATAGAACTAACGGCCGAGGTGGTTAATTTAGCGACTGATTTAAGAGCCCAATACTCACAAGCCCTCAGAACACCCGATGCCTTACAAGTGGCCTGCGCCCTAGCAGTCAAAGCTGATCATTTTGTCACTGGGGACAAAAGATTAACGAGCATTGAAGAACTTAAAATCGTAGTGGTTTAAGCATAATTGCTCGATAAAACAATCTAGAGTCTTTAAACAATTACATTGTTTCCAGCCACAAGATATTGCAGTTTGTGCATTGGTAAAAGCTGAACTGTTTTTTGGAGCGAGGCTTTAGTATTGATTCTGAATATGAAGAGCAGGGAAGGGAAGGTGGTGTATTTGGTTGTTAAAATCTAGCATTAGAAAACTGCTCCGTTCATACTGAGTTTATCTAAGGATATGTTTTAAATGTTAATCCAACCAGTCTTCTAAATGTAAACCGTCAATACGAGAAAACTCTTTCGTATTATGCGTCACCAAAATGGCATTATTAGCTAAAGCAGTCCCTGCAATCATTATATCTAACGGACCAATAGGCGTGCCAGCCTGTTCCAGAGTCGCCCTTAACTGAGCGGAAATTACCGCAGTTTTTTCTTCAAAAGGCCATACCCGCACCACCGTCAATAATTCATTCAATTGAGCTCTACGTTTTTCAGGAGCTCTTGATTTAGCGATTCCTACTTCAAGTTCATACAAAACCACGGAAGGTAAAGCTATTTCATACGGGGGTAAACTGAATAAATGCTGAGCCACACAGCCTTTATCTTTAAAAAAATAAATGACTGTGTTGGTATCCAATGCGTACATCAAAAACTTTCTCTAGGTACATCTTGTCCTTCGTCTTTGCGTAACTCTTCAGCAAGTGGCATATCCTGCCATGATCCAGCTAACGATTTAACGGAATCAGGCCATGCAGCAACGGTTTTTTCTTCAATAATACGTTTAACCCATTGTTGAGCAGAAAGTCCTGCTACTTTAGCCGCCGTAATAATTTTGGCTTCTGTCGTATCATCAATTTCAAGTATAAGTTGCTTCATTTTTACCTATCCGAGATATAAAAAAGTTTAAAAACGTGATAAACATACCTCAACGAGTCAGTCATAACAAGGATTTAATAATTTGCCTGGTATATACACAGGACTCAACGTGGTATGCATCTTACATGTCGCCGTGCAACATCTTGCCCCTGGAACTGAATGAGGCTTTAGTATAGATTCTGAATATGAAGAGCAGGGAAGGGAAGGTAGTGTATTTGGTTGTTAAAATCTAGCATTAGAAAACTGCTCCGTTTATCCTGAGTTTATCGAAGGATATATTTTAAACATCGAAAAATAAAACAAAAAGCTCAAGTCAATCAACGATTTTTTGTGTAAAGTATGCACGTAACTGTCATTAACTGAATGAGTAAAGGCCAAAAATACCATGAATATTGCTCAAGCTATTTATCAACACGTTAAAACCATGCCAA
>CAIXDX010000148.1 GCA_903918335.1 uncultured Methylococcaceae bacterium
ATAAATCATGAGTTGTCGCTACTTAATAAATCCCTAGGAAAAGTAGAAGATTATTGTAAGGTCTTCGATTCACTAGCCTACGCTAGAAAGAAACATCCTAGCCAAAGAAATAGCCTTGATGCTCTCTGTAAACGTTATGGTGTTGATAACAGTCAACGTGAATTACATGGCGCATTATTAGTGCTAGAAGATGGCACAGTATTTAACGGGGTGTCGATAGGCGCCAATGGATGTTCTGTAGGAGAGGTTGTATTTAATACTGCAATGACAGGATACCAAGAAATTCTTAGTGATCCTTCCTATTCGCAACAAATTGTAACTTTAACGTATCCACACATTGGTAATGTTGGCACTAACTCTGAAGATGATGAATCTGCAGATGTTTTTGTCAGTGGTTTAGTTATTAGGGATTTGCCTATTCTAGCCAGTAATTGGCGAAATCAAAAAACATTGCAGCAGTATTTAGTTGATCACAATGTGGTTGCTATTGCTGATATTGATACGCGTAAATTAACGCGCTTATTACGAGATAAAGGTGCGCAACGAGGTTGTATTTTAGCGGGCGATGACATTACTGTTGATGCAGGTATCAATGCAATTGCCGGATTCTCTGGTTTAAAAGGTATGGATTTGGCTAAAGAAGTCACTGTATCTGAGTCTTATGAATGGACTGAGAATATATGGGGCTTAACGACCGGTCATACTGAAGGTCAAAATTTGACTAAGCATGTTGTGGCTTATGATTTTGGTATTAAACGCAATATTTTGCGTTTGTTGGTTAATCATGGTTGCCGCGTAACGGTTGTGCCTGCGACTACACCAGCAGAAACTGTATTAGCGATGAATCCAGATGGCGTATTTTTATCCAATGGTCCTGGTGATCCGGAGCCATGTACTTACGCGATTGAAGCGATTAAAACTATCTTAGATACGAAAACACCTGTATTTGGTATTTGTTTAGGTCATCAATTATTGGCTTTAGCGAGTGGTGCTAAAACTGAGAAAATGAAGTTCGGTCATCATGGTGCTAATCATCCTGTCCAAGAGATTGCTACTGGCCGAGTTATGATCAGTAGTCAAAATCATGGTTTTGCGGTCAATGAAGCGAGTTTGCCAGCTAATTTGGTGGCAACTTATCGATCTTTATTTGATGGCAGTTTACAGGGTATTAAGCGAACTGATTGCCCGGCTATGAGCTTTCAAGGGCATCCGGAGGCGAGCCCTGGTCCGCATGATGTGGAATCCTTATTTGATGATTTCATGACTTTGATGAATCAAGCTGTCTAACCATAACTACATTAAATAAATCATAAAATGCCAAAAAGAACCGACATAAAATCGATTTTATTATTAGGTGCTGGCCCTATTGTTATCGGGCAGGCCTGCGAGTTTGATTATTCAGGAACACAAGCTTGTAAAGCACTTAGAGAAGAAGGTTATCGAGTTATCTTAGTGAACTCTAACCCTGCGACTATCATGACTGATCCTGATATGGCGGATGCAATTTATATTGAGCCTATCGATTGGAAAACAGTTGAAAAAATCATTGCTAAAGAACGTCCAGACGCTATATTGCCGACAATGGGCGGTCAAACAGCTTTAAATTGTGCGTTAGATCTTGATGCACAAGGAGTTTTGGCTAAATATAACGTTGAAATGATTGGCGCTACCAAAAAAGCTATTAACATGGCCGAAGATCGTCAGTTGTTTAATGATGCGATGGCGCGTATTGGTTTCGAAGTTGCCAAATCAAAAACAGCTCACTCTATGGAAGAGGCTTTAGCAGCTCAAAAAGAAGTGGGTTATCCAACTGTTATTCGTCCATCTTTTACGATGGGAGGCAGCGGTGGTGGTATTGCTTACAACAAAGAAGAATTTATTGAAATTTGTGAGCGTGGCTTATATTTATCGCCAACCAATGAGTTATTGATTGAAGAATCAGTATTGGGTTGGAAAGAATATGAAATGGAAGTGGTGCGTGATTCTAATGATAATTGCATTATAGTTTGTTCAATTGAAAACTTTGACCCAATGGGTGTGCACACGGGAGATTCGATTACAGTAGCACCTGCACAAACATTAACAGACAAAGAGTATCAGATTTTACGTAACGTATCGTTAGCGGTATTGCGTGAAATTGGGGTTAATACCGGTGGATCGAATGTTCAAGTTGCAATTAATCCCGCTGATGGTCGGATGATTGTTATAGAGATGAATCCACGTGTATCGAGATCTTCCGCATTAGCTTCTAAAGCAACTGGTTTCCCCATTGCTAAAGTGGCGGCTAAATTGGCGGTTGGCTATACTTTAGACGAACTTAAGAATGAAATTACCGGAGGTGCAACGCCTGCTTCATTTGAACCTTCTATCGATTATGTCGTAACAAAAGTACCTCGTTTTACTTTTGAGAAATTCCCTCAAGCGGATGATCGTTTAACAACACAGATGAAATCTGTGGGTGAAGTGATGGCGATTGGTAGAAACTTTCAAGAATCATTACAAAAAGCTTTACGTGGTTTAGAAATTGGTATCAGTGGGTTAAATGAGATTGTTGATTTAACTGCTGAAGACGCAAAAGAAAAGATGCAAAGAGAAATGCGTCATCCTGGTCCAGATCGTTTGTTATATTTGGCAGATGCGTTTCGCAGTGGTATGACTTTGTCTGAGGCGCATGATGTTTGTAAGATTGATCCCTGGTTTTTAGCTCAAATAGAAGATCTTATTCTTACTGAACAGTCTTTGGCGACAAAAACCTTATCGACTCTAAAAGAGGGTGAGTTATATCGTTTAAAACGTAAAGGTTTTTCAGATAGTCGTATCGCTAAATTATTAGATGCCTCAGAAATTGAAGTGCGTAATGTAAGACACAAGCAAAATATTCGTCCTGTTTATAAGCGTATTGACTCTTGTGCCGCTGAGTTTTCTTCTGATACGGCTTATCTGTATTCTACTTATGATGAAGAATGTGAGGCGAGAGTTTCTGATAAAGAAAAAATTATTATATTAGGTGGTGGCCCAAATAGAATCGGTCAGGGTATTGAGTTCGATTATTGTTGTGTTCATGCTGCTTTAGCACTGCGTGAAGATGGTTATGAAACCATCATGATAAACTGTAATCCAGAAACAGTATCCACCGATTTTGATACCTCTGATCGTTTATATTTTGAATCGCTAACACTAGAAGATGTATTAGAGATTGTGCATCTTGAAAAACCAAAAGGCGTTATCGTGCAATATGGTGGTCAAACACCTTTAAAATTAGCAAGAGCATTAGAAGCAGCGGGTGTGCCTATTATTGGTACGTCACCTGATTCAATCGATTTGGCGGAAGACAGAGAGCGTTTCCAAAAGTTATTAGAACGACTGGGTTTAAAACAGCCCCCTAATGGCACTGCTCGCTCTGTCGAACAAGCAATTATTGCTGCTAAAGAGTTAGGCTATCCTTTAGTAGTTAGACCGTCTTATGTCCTTGGTGGACGTGGTATGGAAATCGTTTTTAACGAAGAAGGTTTACAGCGCTACATGAAAGAGGCCGTCAGTGTTTCTAATGATGCCCCTGTGTTATTGGATCGTTTTTTAGATGATGCAGTAGAAATGGATGTAGATGCTATCTATGATGGCGAGCAGGTCTTAATCGGTGGTTTGATGGAACATATTGAACAAGCAGGTGTGCATTCTGGTGATTCAGCTTGTTCATTACCTCCTTATGATCTGGCGCCAGCATTGCAGGATAAATTACGTGAGCAGGTCGCTAAAATGGCCGAAGCTTTGGGTGTAAGAGGGTTGATGAATACCCAGTTTGCTATTCAAGGTGAAGAAATCTATGTGTTAGAAGTCAATCCTAGGGCATCTCGAACAGCACCATTTGTATCAAAAGCTACAGGCTATCCATTAGCAAAAATTGCTGCGCGTGTTATGGCAGGAAAAACATTAGCCCAACAAGGTATTACAGAAGAACGAATTCCAGAATATTTCTCGGTTAAAGAAGCGGTATTTCCTTTTGTTAAATTCCCAGGCGTTGATCCTTTATTAGGCCCAGAAATGAAGTCTACAGGTGAGGTTATGGGGGTTGGTAAAACGTTTGGTGAGGCTTTTGCTAAAGCGCAACGTGCAGCGGGAGTCAGTCTAAATCAAAGTGGTAAAGTTTTAATTAGTATTCGTGATCAAGATAAAGTTAAAGCACCTGATATCGCTAAAATGCTAGTTGATAAGAATTATGAGATTGTTGCAACTGGCGGAACTGCTAGATTTCTTAAAGAAGCCGGCGTGCCTTGTGAAGTCGTTTACAAAGTAAATGAAGGTAGACCTAATACGGTTGATATGATTAAGAATGATCAGATCCAGTTGATTATTAATACGACAGAAGGGAAGAAGGCTATTTCAGATTCCTTTACTATGCGTAGAGAGGCTTTACAACATAGAGTTGCTTATTATACGACTATGGCTGGTGCGAGAGCGGCTTGTTATGCCTTAGGTGAATTAGATGCTGGTGATGTAAATTGCTTGCAAGATTTGCACAAAAGCTTAAATAAAAACGCTTAGGATACGCTAATTAGTTAGTCAGTAATTATAATTGGTAAGCAACACAGAAAGATTAATGGAGTTAAAATAAATATGAACAAAGTACCGCTCACCGTTAGAGGAGCAGAGAAATTACGCGCAGAATTAGAGGAGTTAAAATCAGTAGTGCGTCCTCGTATTATTGAAGCTATTGCTACTGCACGTGCACACGGTGATTTAAAGGAAAATGCTGAATATCACGCAGCAAAAGAGCAACAAAGCTTTGCAGAAGGACGTATTGGTGAGATTGAGAGCAAATTATCGAATGCACAAATCATTGACGTTACAAAAGTAGATGCAAACGGCAGGGTAGTGTTTGGTGCGACAGTTGAAATAGAAGATGTGGAGTCAGAAAAAAGATCGATCTATCAGATTGTGGGTGAAGATGAAGCGAGCATTAAAGATGGTCGTATCTCTATCGGCTCTCCAATCGCTAGGGCATTAATTGGTAAAGAAGTAGAAGATGTTGTTACCGTTAAAGCACCAGGTGGTGATGTGGATTATGAAATAATTTCAATTCAGTATATTTGAGGTTATTAAACAATACAGGCGAAGCAACTCATGTTGCTTCGTATTAATAATTTAAGCTATTTGTTGGGGTTAAGTCGATATAAAACAGCGATTTGCCCAATAGATTGAATAAGTTCTGCACCTGTTTCAGCACATAATTGTGCATTAATTAACTTTCTCTCATCCCGTTCAGCACGAATTTTTACTTTTAGTAGTTCATGAGTGTTAAGTGCTTGATCAAGTTCTGCTAATACCCCGGCGGTAAGTCCAGACTGACCAATCATTACAACGGGTTTAAGAGAGTGAGCATCAGCTCGTAGTTTTTTTTTGTCAGCAGAGTTCATTCATTATTCCTAAATAAAAAGTACACTAACACTATACAACAATTTATGGGTCGAAGTAAGAGTAGCGGTCGCTGGATGTCGGAACATTTTGAAGATGAATATGTCAAAATGGCTCAGGCGCAAGGATATCGATCACGAGCTGTGTTTAAACTAAAAGAAATACAAGAAAAAGATCATCTCATTCGACCTGGGATGAATATTGTTGATCTAGGTGCTGCACCAGGTGGATGGTCACAATATGCAAGACAATTATTAGGTAAGAAAGATAAGTTGATTGCTTTAGATATATTAGCTATTGAACCTATAGAAAACGTGGATTTTATATTAGGTGATTTTAGAGAAGATGCTGTTCTTGATCAACTCAAAGAAGTGTTGGCGGGCATGACAGTTGATTTAGTGATGTCAGATATGGCGCCAAATATGAGTGGAAATAAAGCTGTAGATATGCCTAGGTCCATTTATTTAGGGGAACTAGCCTTAGACACGGCAAGAACGGTTTTAGCAAAAGATGGGTGTTTTTTAGTTAAATTGTTTCATGGGGAAGGGTTCGAGGCTTTTTATAGCGATGTGCAAACTTCATTCTCAAAAGTAATTATTAGGAAACCGAAAGCATCAAGGCCGCGCAGTAATGAGGTATATATTTTAGCCAAAGGGTTTAAATAATCTTTTGTTCCCATATATACGGGCGGACTGGTAAAAATCTAGTTTGATGATATATAAAATATAAATAACAAAGATCAGGAAAGTTAAGTCCTGATATAATTTATGAGTTTTTAATCCGAGAGCCTATTAAGGCTAGGGTGTGTATGTGAATGATATGTTAAAAAATGTAATCTTGTGGGTAGTCGTTGCAGTGGTATTAATGACTCTATTTAATAATTTTGGACCACAAGGAGAGAGAGCAGACTCATCTTTATCTTATTCGCAATTTATTGATTCAGTAAAATCTGGTCAGGTGCAGCAGGTAATGATAGATGAGCATATCATTAAAGGTAAGACGCAAAGTGGACAGGTTTTTAGAACTTATGCACCTAACGATCCTCATATGGTAGATGATCTTCTCGCAAATAATGTCGATATTAAAGCCGTTCCTCCCGAACAACCCTCAATGTTAATGCAACTTTTGGTGTCATTTGGCCCTATGTTGTTACTAATTGCTGTCTGGGTCTTTTTTATGAGACAAATGCAAGGTGGCGCGGGCGGTAAAGGAGCAATGGGTTTTGGTAAAAGCAAAGCGCGTATGCTTGAAGAGGACCAAATTAAAGTTACTTTTGCAGATGTTGCTGGGTGTGATGAAGCAAAGGAAGAAGTTGTAGAAATGGTGGATTTCTTAAGAGATCCAGCTAAATACCAAAAGTTAGGCGGAAAAATTCCTCGTGGCGCATTAATGATAGGCCCTCCAGGGACTGGTAAGACTTTATTAGCACGCGCTATTGCAGGTGAAGCAAAAGTACCTTTCTTTACAATTTCAGGTTCTGATTTTGTTGAAATGTTTGTGGGCGTGGGTGCTTCTCGTGTACGAGATATGTTTGAGCAAGCTAAAAAACACGCGCCGTGTATTATCTTTATAGATGAGATTGATGCGGTTGGGCGTCAACGTGGTGCCGGTTTAGGTGGTGGTAATGATGAGCGCGAACAAACGCTTAACCAATTATTAGTTGAAATGGATGGCTTCGAAGGTAATGAAGGTATCATCGTTATCGCTGCAACAAATCGTCCGGATGTATTGGATAAAGCTTTATTGCGTCCAGGTCGTTTTGATCGTCAAGTGACAGTCGGTTTGCCTGATGTGCGTGGTCGTGAACAAATTCTAAATGTGCACATGAAGAAAGTGCCTACCGATGGTGATATACAAATTAAGTATATAGCACAAGGTACACCGGGATTTTCTGGTGCTGATCTAGCCAATTTAATTAATGAGGCTGCTTTATTCGCTGCTAGAATGAATAAACGCGTTGTTAATATGGCTGATTTAGAAAAAGCGAAAGACAAGTTGATCATGGGTGCAGAAAGACACTCCATGGTGATGGATGAGAAAGAAAAGAAAATGACGGCTTACCATGAAGCCGGTCATGCTATCGTAGGTAAATTAGTACCTGAACATGATCCAGTTTACAAAGTCAGTATTATGCCAAGAGGTCGTGCATTAGGTGTGACTATGTTCTTACCAGAACGTGATCAATACAGTGCTAGTAAACAAAAATTAGACAGTATGATTTCAAGTTTATATGGTGGACGTATTGCTGAAGAAATCGTGTTTGGTTGGGAGCAAGTAAGTACTGGTGCATCTAACGACATTGAGAGAGCCACAGAGTTAGCTAGAAATATGGTGACTAAATGGGGGTTATCACAACGATTAGGACCTTTGTCATACAGTGAAGAAGAGGGTGAAGTATTTTTAGGTCGCTCTGTCACTCAACATAAAACAGTAGCGGAAGAAACGTCTCATACTATCGACGAAGAGATTCGTTCATTTATAGATAGAAATTATGAGCGTGCTGAAAGGTTAATCAAAGAGAATATTGATATTTTGCATGCAATGGCTGCTGCATTAATGAAATATGAAACGATTGATAAATATCAAATTGATGATTTGATGGCACGTAAACCAGTTAGAGACCCACAAGGCTGGGGTGACGATAAACCCTCACATGGCAATGCTACAGGCGATGACGTAAAGAGTAGCGACGATGCAACAAAGGTTGAATTATCTAAGCCGGCTGAGCAAATTTAAAAAATTGTGATTTTTAAAAGGAGAGGCTTATCCCTCTCCTTTTTTTATGGGTGGAGATAAAATATTCCTATAAAATATCGACAATTTAGTCTGCATAAGACAAGAATAAAGACAGAGAGTATTTGAGTAATGGCAAAAAAATATTTTGGTACCGATGGCATTAGAGGCAAAGTAGGTGAAGCACCGATCACAGCAGACTTTTTATTAAGATTAGGTTGGGCCGCGGGTCGAGTATTTGCATCAGAAGGTAATGATTTTGTTTTAGTAGGAAAAGATACTCGTATTTCAGGATATATGTTTGAATCTGCATTAGAGGCGGGTTTAACGGCGGCGGGAGTTAATACCCGTTTATTAGGCCCTATGCCAACACCAGGTGTTGCTTATTTAACCAGAACACTGAGAGCGCAAGCGGGTATTGTAATAAGTGCTTCGCATAATCCGTATTACGATAACGGGGTTAAGTTCTTTTCTGTTGAGGGCACTAAACTCCCAGATGAAATAGAAGAACAAATTGAATTCTATCTTGATTCACCTATGACCACAGTGGAGTCGTCTGAATTAGGCAAAGCAAAAAGGATAGTGGATGCGGCCGGGCGTTACATCGAATTTTGTAAAGCCAGTATTGCGACTCGTTATGATTTTAGTGACTTAAAAGTCGTTGTTGATTGTGCAAACGGAGCTACATATCATATTGCTCCTCATGTATTTACAGAGGTAGGAGCCGACGTTATCGTCATGGGCGCAGAGCCAGATGGTATTAATATTAATGCTGAATGCGGCGCAACTAGTCCAGCAAAATTAGCTGCTATGGTCTTAGATAATCAGGCTGATTTAGGGATTGCTTTAGATGGTGATGGTGACCGCTTGATCATGGTGGATCAGAAAGGTGAAATCGTCGATGGTGATGAGATTATCTATATTATTGCTAAAGCTCGATTAGAAGCAGGATTGATGACGGGGCCTGTTGTTGGCACCTTAATGAGCAATTTAGGCATGGAACATGCCCTTAAAAAACTGGGTATTGAATTGCTAAGAGCCAATGTGGGTGATCGTTATGTTTTGGAAATGATGAGTGAACACAACAGTATCTTAGGTGGAGAAAACTCTGGCCATATTATCTGCTTAGATAAAACGACTACGGGTGACGGTATTATTGCGGCATTGCAAGTCATGGCCGAGATGCAAGATTCCGGAAAGAGCTTGCATGAGCTCAAGTCAGGTATGAAAAAGTATCCGCAAATATTAATTAATATCAGAACGGCAGAAAAGGTAGATTTAGTGACTCATGAGCCACTCCAAAAAGCTGTACGAGATATTGAAGAAAAATTAGGGAATAGAGGTCGCGTATTGTTAAGAGTTTCAGGAACAGAGCCATTAATTCGCGTTATGGTGGAAGGTGATGATGCTGATTTAGTTAATAAATATGCTCAGCAGTTGTCAGAAGATGTTAAGAAAGCAATAGGTGCTTGAATTACATTCTATTAGCCTATATCATAGGCGGTTTGATTATATAGGGGAGTAATTTTGATGCGTCGGTCTCTGGTTATTGGAAATTGGAAAATGAATGGAACTCTTGCGAGTGCTCAATTACTTGCAAAAGGAATTATCGCAGGCTTAGGTTCAGCAG
>CAIXDX010000149.1 GCA_903918335.1 uncultured Methylococcaceae bacterium
CCCCACTTTGTTTCTGGATACTTAGATAGTCATTCAAATCCACACGAATTTCTTTTTCAGACATGCCCGCCAATAACATTTGTACAACCCGATCCATCCAATGTCTTTGAACCGTTTGTTTTATACCTAATTTTTGATGTCGTTTACTCATTAACGTGTTTTCCTTTCGAACTTAATTAACGGCACCAGAACTTCTTCATGAGAAATACCGCCATGACCAACAATTGATTCACTTGGATTTATAAAAGCATCATTACCACCGGCAACGAGCGGAAAATAATTGGGTGGTAAGCCTATTGGCTGCCATTCGTGGGCAAAACTAAAGGTATTGGCAGTTTGAGAACGAAGCTCCTGAGTAGGATAGACTCTTACCCGCTCTCCACGTAATTCGGGTATAACCCCTTCTGAAGGTCGTCCTCTGCCTTGACATTCAATATTACCATGATCAGAAGTTAACCAAACCTGAAAGCCCTGCTCCAGTAGATAGCTTAGCAAAGAGCCAAGAAAACCAGTTTGACACCATTGTTTAAGCTGATTATGCATTCCTGCTGCACCCAATTGCATGCCGTGCATAATTTTATCTACTTTATCTACCACTAAACCAACCACTTTAGTTTTACTGGGGTTTATTAACGCATCAAGAATCATCGCTACATCACCATCACCCAAGCCACGTTGATAAGCAATATCCAAACGTGAAAGACCAAAATCTTCCCAGAATTGTCTCCAGAGCTTAGCTTCGTTATTGGTTGAATTTATTGATAAAGGAAAATAACGCGGAATTTTGCCGGAAAAAATGGTTTGTCGAGAGACAGTAGTGAGTGTCGGAATCCAGGCAAAAGTTGCGCCCTCTCTTATAACGAGAGTGCTGTCTTGCTCTTGAAGCATTTGGCGAAGCGTTACCCATTGATCCAGGGCCAAGCCATCGACGACCACCAAAGCCACTTTTGCGGCTTTGTTTTGCTCCAGTTCTCGTGCCAAAAGCCTAGGCACGTGATGAAGCATAGCCGGCGTTGTCGGTGGTAGGCTGATTAGCCCTGCATAATTTGCACTTAACCACTGCGCAAAGGAAACGTTGCTTGTTAGGCTAAGTTGTTTTAACCTCGCTTTAGCGTCTACATTAACACCGCAATGCACTAGCGAAGCCAGTTCAGCAAAGTTCTGAGCAAAGCTAAGCCAAGCAGAATGCCGGCAAGCTGTTGGCGGTATACTTTTTTCAAGCCGCTCAAATAAACGTGAAAGGCGTATTTTTTCCTCTTCAGGCCCCGAGTCAATTAAGCCACTTTTAAGCCATAAAGCAGCTTGCTTAGGAAGTCCCGGCATAACAACAGGCTTAAGCTTGCCTTCGATAAATAAATTATCGAGATAAATACGAATATCTTGGTCGTCAAAAGGTAAAAAGATAGGCCCAGAATAAGTTAAAGCGGGCGTAGGACCCAAATCAGAAATTGAATTCCCCTTACTTAACTGTGCCAAAAATACGGGCCAACGCTCTTGTAAGAAAGCAAAAAAGGCCGCTTCATTGGGAACAATTTCTGCTAAGGGCCAGCTTTGAAAACAATTGTGTACTTTAAGTAGATGAAGCAACCGCTCAGAAAGTAGTAGTGGAAGATGCGTCTTGGAATAATGGAGACGAAGTAAGGCTCTTAGCAATTCAACTTCTGTTGTCAGTAATTCTGCGGCAATACCAAAGACGTGTCTTAAAATAAAATCTTTAGTCGCGTTATCACCCAGTCGCTCAGGTAAGAATTTGTTTTGAGCTTCAAAGAGCGCATCCAACAAGCTACGATCAAAGTACTCAAGTACTGGATAACTTAGATTAGGAAATAAAGCGCCTAAATCAAAGGCTAATTTCCTACCTGCTTTAAGTAAATCGTAAGGTAAAGCGGCTAACTCGTTATCTTGCAGGCGAAGGATAATAACCAAGTCCGTTGCTTCGCCCCTATCCCAGACAGACCGATAATTAAGCTCATAAGCGTAACGAAACTCAACTGGATCGGTAAACTCAAGTAATTCAAAGCCTCGTTGAGATAACGCCAGAACCAATTTTTCCTCAGTAAGCAAGCCATCGGGATCAGCCACCAACGTCAGTTTACTGACGTTTGGGACAAACTCTTTAAGAATCGACTCTCGCCAACTACTCATAAAGCAGTTTCCTGCCTTATCCTCAATAACAGCAAGGGTCGTATTTCAGGGACTAGCTGCCTGGCTGCTTGTAACTCTTTTTGCCACTCCACTTCCTCGGCCTCGCAGTTACTTAAGCGATAGTGTCGGACCTCAGGCAAACCGACAGCGGCAATC
>CAIXDX010000150.1 GCA_903918335.1 uncultured Methylococcaceae bacterium
ACCGTTAATAAGGTAATCTCAAAATCAAAATCTATCTTGGCTTCTACAATCACTTTACCGGTATCAACACGACCACTGGATTTTGCATAATCCCAAGCGGCTTGTAACTGATCAGCGGTCTTAACCATAGACTGACCCTTACCGGATGACGACATGGTAGGCTTAATAAAACACGGATAACCAATTCCGCCGTTGACAGCCGCTTGTAACTCAGCAAAGTTTTCGGCAAAGGCGTAAGCAGAGGTGGGTAACATTAAATGTTCTGCCACCAATGTTCTAATACCTTCTCTATTCATGGTCAATTGAATAGCACGCGCATTTGGAACAACGGTGCACAAACCTTCGGCTTCAATTTCAGCAAGCGCTTGCGTCGCAATGGCTTCTATTTCTGGAATTATAAAATGTGGCTTTTCTTGGGCGATCAGTTTTTTAACGGCATCGCTATCCGTCATATCAATCGCATAACTACGATGCGCAACCTGATGAGCGGGGGCATTTTCGTATCGGTCAACAGCAATCACTTCTACGCCGTAACGTTGTAAACAAATGGCGACTTCTTTACCTAACTCCCCACTACCGAGTAATAAAGCCTTCGTTGCGCCAGAGGTTAATGCTGTACCTATTGTCATTTAGAATCCGCCAAGTAATTATCTATATCTTCTTTTGAAAAACCAATCTTTCTAGCCACACGGTCCGCATGACTCACCCGAGAAACACCGGATATTAATTTATAAGTCGGTAAATCATCCGCAAACTCTACTTGTCTAGCCAAACCGATACGTTTTTTAACAAATTGATCGACTAACTGATGATTATGGGTAATTAATATTGTGCTATTACCTTTACGGTAAAAGCCATCTAACACATTAGCTGACGACTCTAACTTTTCTTCAAAGGTCGTCCCTTCTGATAACTCATCTAGCACCACTAAACTTTTAGGGGTGGTCGCTAAGAATATATCCTTAGTGCGTTTTAACTCTGTACCAAAACGACCTTCACCGTCATTTAAGTGACTCACTTCTGATACCTGATAAAAAATTCTATCTGCTACTGTCATAGTAGCCCCTTGTGCTGGCACATAGCAACCAATTTGCGCTAACACTTGAATCTGGGTAATGGTCTTACAAAAGGCGGTTTTACCCCCACTATTAGGCCCCGTAATCAATACCAGTTTATCATCGTCCAAGACAAAATCATTGCCCACATAAGCGGGTTGACCTTTACCTAATACCGGATTTTTAGCATCCGTTAGATTAATTTGATGATGCTCGCCTGCTATCAGATCGGGTAATACAGTCGTACTTTCAAAAGCATCCGCGAATTTTATAAAGGCCAGTAATTCATCTAACTGCCCTAAAGCATCTAAGGTCTCTGCAACTTCATCTGACTGTCTATAAATATTTCTTAACGGAATGATACAACTGTCCCTATCAAAACCGCCGACCACTGGATAATAAACTAATAATAAAGGGATAAAAAATATAGAGAACGTCGGTATAGCTTCCGCCGAAAGATTAAACATATCAGTCGGGAAAAAGTGCGTTAACGCCCACACTGCGCCAAAGAACAGCGCAATTAATAGAGGTTTAAATAAATTAGGCTTAAAAATAATAGCAGGAGACAAGGAGTTATGTCTTTCAAGCTTGGATTGAATGCCTGCTTCAGCTATATATACAGGCCCCGTCATTAAAGAGTATGCTCGTGAACTGGAAAACGCTTTAATCTTATCAAACAACCCTTTTAAATACGGGCTATTAGGCGTGCCAATATCGTTAACTTGATCCACTAAATCTAAGAGTAAACGGACCCCTCTTTTATATTGAAGATAACCATAACCCTCAATTTCGTGCTCTTCTCTGGCGGTACCAAATGAGCCTAAAAAGTCACCGAATAACAGCAAATAAAAGTTTTTTTCTTGATAGGTCGCTGTTTCTAAGATATTTTCTACAGCCAGCCTTAAGCCTTCGTGTTCACGTAACTCAATTAAAGCATCTTGTTTTGCTTGCAACGCATTGATATCATCAGAAGGTTGAGTTAATGACCGATATAAAGTAGCTTGGCCTATCGTTGTCGTAGCATGGTTGACTGCATCAAATACTTTATCAACTTCAATCGTATTAAATGCACTTTCGTCTAATACACCCGCCCCTGTTCCTAATGGCTGAGTAGATTTAACAGTCGGCCATGCGCCTTGCCAGCTTTGTAGTATGGTTTTTATTGTCATTATTATTTTCCATTCATCGTTAATTTAGCAGACCGTTTGTAAGACTATTTAAGCGTAAAATCTTATAACCTAGGCTCAATTATTTTTATAAAAGCCGATACTTGGGCATCAGAATCATTTAAACAGGCAATATAACGATACGCTTCACCACCTGCCTCTATAAACACGGATTTGTTTTCCATAGCAATTTCTTCTAGGGTTTCTAAACAATCGACTGCGAAACCGGGGCACACTAAATCAACGGTTTTAACACCTAACTCAGGTAATTCTTCTAACGTATCTACGCAATAAGGCTTTAACCATTCGGCTTTACCAAAGCGCGATTGAAACACGATTTTCCATTCATGTTCGGCAAGCCCTAATTTTTCTGCTAATAAATGCGCTGTTTTATGACATTGATGGAAGTAAGGGTCACCCTTTTTAGTTAACATCTCGGGTAAACCATGAAATGACATGACTAATAATTCATTTTTAGGCTGCACCTGCCAAGCCTGTTGAATAGATTCCGCAAGTGCTGTGATGTAATTTACATCATCATGATAATCACTGATGAACTGAAAACTTGGAATATGCCACCAATGATTCAATTCTTTGATTAAATCATCATAGATAGAAGCCGTGGTGGTTGAGGAATACTGCGGATACAAAGGCAAGACGACTACATCAGTCACACCTTGCTCTTTAAACTCTTTTAAGCGTGTCGCAATAGAAGGCTCACCGTAACGCATCGCGTAATCGGTTATTACGCCTTTTTCGGCTAGTTGAGGAGCCAACTTTTCGGTTAATTCTCGTGTTAAATAGGCTAAAGGGGAGCCCTTTTCATGCCATATTTTTTGGTAGGCTTTCGCTGATTTACTCGGCCTAAACGGTAATACAAAACAATTGAGGATAATCCACCAAATAGGCCTAGGAATATTTACGACCCTAGGATCACCTAAGAAATCCGCTAAAAAGCGTCTAACGGCTTTGGTGGTGGGTGCAGTGGGTGATCCTAAGTTTGCTAATATAACGGCCGTTTTTTTTGTCATACCTACATTATCGATTAATTAAATTTAAAAATTCTGAACGCGTACTTATTTCTTTACGGAATATACCCGTCATAACAGAAGTGGTCATCACTGAATTTTGCTTTTCAACACCTCGCATCATCATGCACAAATGTTTAGCTTCAATGACTACTGCAACACCCCGAGCTCCCGTTGATAATTCAATGGCATCCGCTATTTGTTTGGTTAATACTTCTTGAATTTGCAAGCGTCTTGAGTACATATCAATCACGCGCGCCACTTTTGATAAGCCTAAAACTTTACCTTGAGGCAAGTAACCCACATGACATTTACCAATAAATGGTAATAAATGATGTTCGCATAAAGAATAGAGTTCAATATCCTTTACTATCACCATATCTTCGGTATCAGCTGAAAAAATCGCGCCATTTAAAACCTCTTCTAAGGATTTCTCATAACCGTTATTTAAAAATTTAAAGGCTTTTGCGGCTCTTTTAGGGGTATCGATTAAACCTTCACGGGTTAAATCTTCTCCTACAGCTTGAATAATGCCAGCGAAATGCTCTTCCATGGTGTTCTGTCTCTCAAAATGAAAATAGCCAAAAGTATAGCATTACCTATGAGTTTAGGGCCACACTTACTCAACCCCTTATATTACAAGGTATACTCTAAAGCCCTCAAGATAACCGTCTCATCCGCACCAGCTTTACTCACATTCTCACTAATGTATCTACGCCAACCCCTAGCACCCGGTTCACCATGAAACAAACCCAAGATATGTCGTGACACATTATTTAAACGTAACCCCAAGCGGAGTTGCTCTTGTATATAAGGAATCAACGTTTGCACGATCTCTTGGCGTGACACCTTTTCTTTTATATCACCATAAAGCAGATTGTCCACTCCAGCCAAGATATAAGGATTTTGATAGGCTTCTCGCCCTACCATAACACCATCCACCTGATCCAACATCAGAGCTGCTTGCTCTAATGTGGTTATACCGCCGTTAATAATAATCTCTAACCCCGGGAAATCACGTTTTAACTGATAAACACGTTCATAATCTAGGGGTGGCACTTCACGATTTTGCTTGGGCGATAAGCCTTTTAACCAAGCCTTTCTGGCATGTACAATAAAAGTCTTACATCCTGTATCTGCGATGGTACCTATAAATTGCACCAACTCTTCGTAAGAGTCTTTATCGTCAATACCAATTCTAGATTTAACCGTTACTGGTATGGAAACCACTTGAGACATAGCCGCAATACACTCTGCGACCAATGCTGGCTCTGCCATTAAACAGGCACCAAAACTACCGTTCTGCACGCGATCACTCGGGCAACCGACATTTAAATTAATCTCGTCATAGCCGTATTCTTCAACCATTTTGGCGCAGACTGCTAAATCTTTAGGGTTA
>CAIXDX010000151.1 GCA_903918335.1 uncultured Methylococcaceae bacterium
ACAACTTTCTGAAAGAATGCAAAAAGCATTATTAAGAGTATAAAGCAGGATTGATTATTAAATCCTCACACTGTAGGAGTCATACTGTTACCACAATCAGTGGGCATGACTCCTACAATCAGTTAATCATCAAGCCTAATACCATCAGCCCGCCATACTGTATTTTTTAAAGTTCTCAGCTTGCTCAAATATTTCTATATATACTTCGTCTCTTTCTACAGGTGGATAACCATATTCATCCAGCAACAAAATCAGGCCTACTTTTAACGCAGATTTAATATCGTCTCGTTTATTCCAATCTGGGAATTTAGCTTGTCCTTCCACTAATTCTTTAACCGCTTTTGCCAGTATAATTAATTTATCATCTGGATAATTAAAGTCATATTTTCCACACAGCAATTTAAGAATGTCGTAAAAAGCCTTTTCTTCAAAATCAATACCTAAGCCATCACCAGCAGAAAACTCTTGATGCACTTCCCAGATTAAATTGGTCAAGTGTTCAGCCATTTCCTCGTAGACTTCGCTACGTAAAATATCCGCTTCATCGCGTTGGTTATAGCGCTCCACTAAAACCTGCATCTTTTTAGAAAACTCAATACCTTTGGCTTTATTAACTTTCTGTATTTCAGCAATCACTTTTGCCAATAACTGTTGTAGCAATTTAATTTTAGTATTAGGTAATTTGATTTTATCGATCTTAGCCAGATAATCCGCATCAAACAAATCTTGCTCGGTTTCACTTTCATCACCCAGCTTAAATATTTCCTCAACACCATCACTTTGCAAAGCGTCTTTAATCATTTCGCGCACTTTGGCATTCATTTGCGCGGTATCAGGTGCATTACCCTTAGTCAGCTTAAAAACAATAGCCCGCGCCGCCAAATAAAAATGTGTGTAATCTCTTTCGGTTTGCGTTAGATTCTCGCTACCTACACAAATATCATAAGCGGCTTTCAGGCGCTTGACTAAACCCATAAAACGCGTTTCTAGGTCTTTGGTTTGTTGAGCAAATTCGGCCGCTTTATTTAAAGCATGTAATTGATCTAGCGCTGTACCCTTAAAATATTGCGTGCTATCAAAGCTATGAAACAACTTAGCCAACAAATCTAAATGATCTCTAACAACCACTAATGATTTGGCTATGTCTTCAAAGTTATCTTCATCACCTTTGTTGTACTTCGCTAAGGCCAAGTTCATTTGTTTTTTGATGCCAATATAATCGACAACCAAGCCTTTGTTCTTACCTTCGAACTTACGATTAACTCGGGATATGGTTTGAATCAAATTGTGCTGTTTTATGGGCTTATCAATATAGATACTATCTAAGAACGGTACATCAAACCCTGTCAGCCACATATCCACCACAATAGCGATTTTAAAATTGGACTTCTCATTCTTAAAGTCACTATCCAAAGTCTTACGATAATCAGAGGTACCCAATAGATCGTAAAGCGCTTTAGGATCATCTTTGCCTCGGGTCATAATCATTTTGATGGTTTCCATCGGCTTGATTTTCTTTTGCTCTTCCTCACTGAGTTCTGAAACGTCAGCCGCGATTTTCACTTCATTCCATTCTGGTCGAAGTACAAGCACATTTTTGTAAAACTCATAAGCAATGTCACGACTACTACATACAAACAAGGCTTTACCTTTTACCGTCGCGCCTTCTGACACCCTATTTTCGTAATGCGTTACAAAATCAGCCGCCAACGTTTGTAGGCGTTTAGGGTCGCCTAAAATGGCGTTCATATTAGCGGATTGCTCTTTACTTTTTTCTATTTGGTATTCATTAGCACCAGCTTCAGCCGCCTCTTCGTAATACTGCTCAATCTTCTCTAATTCGCTATTATTCAGAGCCACTTTAGCCGCCCTGCCCTCATAGACAATTCTGACCGTAATCTCATCTCTTACCGATTCAGTCATGGTGTAAGCATCAACCACCTTTCCAAATACATCCAGCGTGGCATCAATAGGTGTGCCCGTAAAACCTACATAAGTGGCATTAGGTAAAGAATCATGTAAATATTTAGCAAAGCCAAAGGTTTTAGACACCCCTTTCTCGGTGACTTTTATCTTTTGATCAAGATTGATTTGGCTGCGATGCGCCTCGTCAGAAATACAAATAATATTAGTTCTGTCGCTGAGTAATCGGGTGTCTTCAGTAAACTTATGAATAGTGGTTAAAAACACCCCACCACTTTGTCGACCTTGCACCCATTCACGCAAATTGGCACGACTTTCAACACTGACCACTGTATTGTCACCGATAAACTTTTTAGCATTGGTAAACTGCCCGGCTAACTGATCGTCTAAATCCGTACGATCAGTAATCATGATGATAGTAGGGCTGGAAAAGTGGGCACTTTTCATCAGCAATCTGGCGAGATAAAGCATGGTAAAACTTTTACCACACCCCGTAGCCCCAAAATAAGTACCGCCCTTACCATCCCCGTATGGCTTTTGAGCTAATTTGATATGCTCAAACAAACGCTTTGCCGCATAGTATTGCGGATAACGACAGACTATCTTTTCATGCTTTTTAGAGGTATCGGGTAGATAAATAAAGTTGCGGATAATATCTCGTAAGCGGTTCTGGTTTAGCATCCCTTGTACTAAAGTATAAAGACTGTCTATACCATCTACATCTTTCGCCAAACCTGCCACGCGCCGCCACGCATAATAAAACTCGTAAGGTGCAAAAAAAGAACCGGCTTTATTATTAACCCCATCACTCAGCACACAAAACGCATTGTATTTAAACAGCTCAGGGATATCACGACGGTAACGTACCGTTAATTGATTAAAAGCATCAAAAACGGTGGCTTCTTCACGGATAGCACTTTTAAATTCAAACACCACCAAAGGCAAACCATTGATGTAAATAATGCCATCGGGAATGCGCTTTTCAGCCCCCACAATTTCTAACTGATTAACAAATTTATAAATATTGTGATCAGGCAAATAATTCAACTTAGGCTCAGAAACAAGAGTATCCAAATCATCACTGGCCAATTGGTTTTCTAAGCCACTGTAATCTATCAGCTCGATATGAATATCTTTTTGGTTGTGATCTTCACGTTTTAAAATAAAGCCATCACTTAACCAACGCATAATGGTTTTATTGCTTTCGTATAAATCGCTAGCGGGTAAAGCTTTAAGTTGCAGAAGAATAGAATTAGCTTCAGTGAGAGTGAGTTGCTTACAGGCATATTTACTGAGCAAATACTGACGTAAATCATCCTCGATTAAAACCTCGTCCAAGGCTCTTGAAAGGGTATTACCTAGATGGTGTGGGAAGTTCTCATTTCCCAACAACTCAATAAAAGCCTGTTCTAATTTTTCTTCAGTAAACTTCATTGTTGGGCTGACCTAACTTTTTAATATCTGCTTAGTGTTTTAGTATAGCTCATATTGCTAATAATCTAATAATCAGTTGTTTACGCTTGCACCAATGTTCACATATAAGTTAACATGACTCATTATGAGAGAAATTATATTTTATCGAACACAAACGAATGAATGCCCCATTGAACAATTTCTAGATAGTTTAAACAGCAAACAAGCTCAAAAAGTTACTTGGGTTTTGCAACTTGTTGAAGAATTAGAACTCGTTCCTGCGACTTATTTAAAAAAACTTACAAATACAGATGATTTATGGGAAATTAGAATTCAACAGGGTAATAATATTTTCCGGCTACTTGGATTTTTTGATGCTGTAAACTTTGTGGTTTTAACTAATGGCTTTCAAAAGAAGACGCAGAAAACACCTAAAGCAGAAATTTTACTCTCAGAACAAAGAAAAAAAGATTATCTAACAAGGAAAAATAAATGAGCGACCTACAAAAATATATTCTAAGCCGAAAATCACGAGAAGAAGACTTCTCTAATAACTTTGATGAAGATTATCAGCTATTTAAAATCGGCGTTATGTTAAAAGAAGTACGAGAAGCTGAAGGGGTTACACAAGAAGAATTAGCCACCCGCTTACATACTAAAAAATCAGCCATTTCTCGCATAGAAAACCACGCTGAAGATATAAAGTTATCGACACTTAAAAAGTACGCGCTTTCGTTAGGTAAAAATCTAGAAGTCCGAATTTATTAATCCTTTGATTAATTATCATATAAAGAATACTGCTAATAAATGTATCAAACAGAATCACAATCGACACACACGCATGTGCGGTGGAAGACCCTGTGTTCGTAATATGCGAATCAAAGTAAAAGACATACTTGATTTATTAGCCTCAGGGGCAAGTATTTCAGAAATCCTTGAAGACTACCCCTATGTTGAATCAGAAGATATCTCTGCCTCTCTTGTTTACGCCAAACCACATCATTAATCTAAGTGGTGCTTGAGCTACGATTCTTAATCTGACAGCGATTGAATAAACTTTCTCATATTATCTATTGATTCAGAATGTTGAGAATTCGTATATTTAGGATTATGTTTATTTTCAGGGTGATGAATTTGATGTCGAATATATTCAGTTAAAATAATTTGTTCAATCTTTGTGCCGCCATTTTTTAATTGTTTTGTATAGTCAATTATTGGCTTGCCTATCTTGTAATCCTGCAACTTTCCTTCGGCTTCAATGAAGCCATATAATTCATTATGATATTCTTCTGTAACTTCAGAAAAAGCTAAAAAATTTACCTCATTTAATGAGGGATAAGGTAAATGTCCAGGATTAACCATATCAACTATTTTCGAATTGCCATTAGTTGAAACCAGACGTAAGTGTTCAAATTCTAATTCTTTTACTAAAGTAGCACTATGAGTTGTTATGATAATTTGAGTGTAAGGTGATTCTGAAAGAGATTTAAATGCTTTTATTAACTGTTTTTGATGTTCTGTGTGTTGCGAAGTTTCTGGCTCTTCAATTGCATAAATAATACTTTGTATATTTTTTTCCTCTTTTCTTCTTTCAGCTTCAGCCCTAAAAAAATTTAATAAAATTAGTCGTTTTATGCCACTGCCTCTTTTATTAATAGGAATATCATCATCGCCCGTAATCGAAACACTTTTGAAGACATCTGCCCACTTCAAACTCTCAGCTGGCGGTATAATAGGATTCAAACTATTAGCCACATCAGGATTCATCTCCCTAAGTTTTTCTAAAGTCCTTTCCGATACTTTTCTTAATTTTTTTTCTACTTCAGCAGCGATTTCATTAAATTTTAGTTTAAGATCCTCATCAACTAAAATTTGCTTGACTGCTTCTTTGAGTGGATCTTGAATTTCATTATCACCATCACTGTTTTTTCTGTCTGACTGAAAAAGGGAAAAATAAGGTAAATATTTTTGAAGCTTGTCCCAAATAGATTTCGTGTCACCTTTTGAAACATCTACTTCAACAAGTTTAAGCTGAATGTCATTATTAAAATGTTTCCAAATTGCTGTTCTCATTAAAGCATTTTTAGTTTTGTCATTACAGTCAATTTCCTGACTTTTAATAATGTCTCTTAACTCAGAGTCTTTTTTTTGTAATAAATCCTTGCAATGTTGATTAGTCGGATGATTAGCCTTAACAAATATTTTAGCACTCCCTGCATTAGGGTACTTTTTGATGATTTCAAGCTGATTACTTGAATTCAATAAATACTCTGCTTGTAAGGAAGTGTCATTTGTACTGTCTATAATGATGCTTTCTGGTAAATCTTCAAAGCAAACAGTAATCATTATTTCATTGTCATTTTCAGAAATGGCTTGTTTATTGATGTCGTCTTTATCTAATTTAATAATCCCTTTTCCGTCATTGAAGAAAATATCTAAGGCCTCCAAAACAGTTGATTTACCAATATCATTTTTACCAACAAACGATGTTAAATCACCAAAATCAATAGAAACTTCATCTTTGTAGCTTCTAAAATTCCTGAGTTTAAGTGTTTTAATTTTCATTGATCAAGTTTCCTATAATTATTAGGTTTATCGCTAAAATTAGTGGTTGTTCGGATTTTCCGAACAACCACTATTTAACCAAACCGTTTCTTCCTCTAAGCGAACATCAATTTTGATCTTGCCATCGGGGTTTTGGTATATGAGCATTTCGCTATTAGGCATGGAGTTAGTTTTCTAGGGTAGCTAGTCTGGAGAGAAGAAGGTTTTTAAGTTGAATTAATTTATCATTTATTTTCCTAGTATTTTCAACTTTTCGGTCAATAACATTTAGTAATTGACTTATCTCGTAACTAATTTCTATTGATGGTAATAAATATGGAATCGATTGAATAACTTCTCTTTTAGCAATATTTGGTTGTGCACTTCCTCCAGATTCTTGGATTAATAATCTTTTACCTTCTTCCGTTTCCAGAAAGTACTTTACACAAATTGGATCAATTATTTGGCTATTTACTCTAAGAATCAATAGCGCTTGATTTATTATGCCAATAGTATCTGTGTTTTTGATTGTGGATAGTTTGCCCAAATTGACTCCTGAGCAGCTTATCAGTATATCTTGTGTTTGAACTGAAAATCTTTTTAGCTGATTGTACTTTTCATCAGAAATAAAATATCGAAAATTACGATGCTCATCTAATACATGTTGTTGCTCATAAACAGGTATTCCTTTTGACTGCATGTCGTCAACTTTTAATGCTGAACCAAAAGGACCTCTGATATACCCTTTTTTTTCTAAGACATAACCTAATGTACTCGCGCTCCACCCCAACGGAATCTCCTTTTCCAATTCCTCATTAAAAATGATGTGGCTACACTTAGCCGGACACATAATTTAAAATAAATGAAAAAATTGTGAGTCCTAATGAGCCGAGAAAAATCTAAAAATTATCCAACTGAGTTCAAGACAGCAGCGGTTAAGTTAGTCAGTGAATCCAACCTGTC
>CAIXDX010000152.1 GCA_903918335.1 uncultured Methylococcaceae bacterium
AATCATTTTCAACAATCCATTGTTTGGCTTTATTAACCATAAAAATCTTACAATCCAAACACGGATTCATGTGCGTGCCGTAGCCATGCTTTGGATTGATGAGCACTTTTTTGTACTCTTCTATCACATCAACAATATGCAGTTTTATTCCTAATTGCTCAGCAACCCATAACGCATTATTTCTATTAGGTTTAGCGCCATCTTGAGCACGAATAGCATGTGTATGACCCTCTACACAAAAGCCCGTAAAGAAGTTAATTCCTTCTACATGAACACCTTGTTCCATGACTATTTTCGCAGCTAACATAGAGTCTAAACCACCTGAAATTAACGCAACCGCTTTTCTTTGCTTACTCATAACACCTTTACGATTAAAAACGCGACATTGCTATCAAGATATAAAACCTCGTAGCAACCTTCACTCTATTATAACTGAATATTTATAGAGTTAATTCTGTAACAGAACGGGACAAATAATAATGAAAACCTATTAAAGATGCTCAGACAACAAATCATAAATTCGATTAATAGCACCCTGATTTTGTAGTATAAACTGCTTACCATGTGCAACTAAATTCACTCTTTGATCATCCTGTTGATATAAATCTAACAGATTATCAGTCACCTCATTTGGAGTGTTACATTGAATAGCTGCTTTATGTTCTAACACTCGACGTGAAATTTCTTTGAAGTTTGCCATGTAAGGTCCGAACATCACCGGCACACCAATGACAGATGCCTCTAAAATATTGTGCCCACCTACCGGCACCATACTGCCACCCACAAAAGCCACATCAGAGGCGGCATAGAGTAACTTTAACTCTCCCATCGTATCTGCCAGATAAACATCTGTTATCTGAGTAACGGGTTCACCAGTGGTTCTTGCAACAACGTGTAATTGATCCTGAATACAAAGTTGTTTTACGTCATTAAAACGCTCTGGGTGCCTTGGCACTATAAGCAATAATAGCTCAGGAATCTTTATTTTTAATTGTTTATATAAAGCTAAGAAAATAGTTTCTTCGTCTTTATGAGTACTTGCGATGATCCATACAAAACGCTCAGCAAACAAAGTTTCTTTCAAATCTGCACCACTTGAAATAACAGACTTAGGAACTTCCAAATCAAATTTAATATTACCCAAAGTAACAACGTTTTCTTTAGTAGCACCTATTCTAAGAAACCGATCAGTATCCTCTTGTGTTTGCGTAGCAATACTTTTCACGCTGGACAAAGCTATGTTTACGAGTAATGGTATTTTCTGATAGCCACGGGCAGATTTCTCTGACAATCGGGCATTAATGACATAAAGTGGAATATTTGTGTTTGCACAAGCCCGATACAAATTAGGCCAGATTTCAGTCTCCATAATCACAGCTAATTTAGGCTTAAACTTAGTAATAAATCGATTGACCGAATCAGGCATATCATAAGGCAGATACACATGACTGACCGTCTCAGCCATTACGGCTTTAACGCGAGCTGAACCGGTTGGCGTAGTGGTTGTAATTAAGATATTTGCATCAAAATTACGCTGTTGAATTAATTTAAGCAGGGGGAATAATGCTTCAGTCTCTCCTACGGAGACAGCATGAAACCAAATTACATCTTGGGGATAAATTTGCTTATAAAAGCCGAATCGTTCCAACCATCTAAGTCGATAGTCAGGCGCCTTAATACTTCGCCAGAATAGACGTATTAGTATAAAAGGAGTTAGGAAATAAAATAAAACGGTGTAAATAACACGCATAATAAAACAAGGTTCAGAGATCATTGGTCATAATAATAACCAACGTCCCTGATACCTTGTATTTTTAACGATTATGCTTCAGCGACTACTTTAACGCTTAAAGTAACGATCACATCAGAGTGCAAGTTGATGTCGATATCATAATCACCAATGTGACGTATTGTACCGTGTGGCAAACGAATTTGATGTTTTTCGATAGCGATACCCGCAGCAGTAATTGCTTCTGAAATGTTATGAGTACCAATTGAACCAAACAATCTACCTTCATCACCCGCTTTATGAGCGATTGAAATTTCTAATTTGCTTAATTCTGTACCAATTTTTTGAGCCGCTTGTAATTTTTCTTTAGCAGCTTGTTCAAGTTCTGCACGTCGCGCTTCAAATTCAGCAATTTTGTTCACTGTTGCAGCAACCGCTTTACCTTGTGGAACAAG
>CAIXDX010000153.1 GCA_903918335.1 uncultured Methylococcaceae bacterium
AGAATGTGTTCTGTTACCGTTTCTGGTAACAGCATCGCAAAAATAGAAAATGCTGAAATCAAAAACAATGACAAAGGTCTTAATAGAACACCTGCAATCATCAAAATACCAGCGCTCACCTCAACTAAAGCCATCACTAAAGTAAAAGCCTCTGGCTGCACCGACAATATGGGTAATTGATAATGCGTAATAATGCCAATTGAAAGATTAGGCTGCATTACTTTAAAAAATACACCTAAATATAACAGAGTGGTTCCTGTCAAAATTCGCATAATAGCTTGCGCACGCTGACGCGGTTGCTCCGCAAGCCAAGTTTGCATTCCTTGAAAAGGTGTTGGTGTTGGCAAAGGTAAATAATGTCTACCAGGACCTTGTAGAACCAAATAAATACCAGCGCCAATAATAGCGCCAGCATAAGCAAATATGGCCTCGCCATAAAGATAAACACCTAACAGAATTAACAAAATCAATAAACTGGCAAATAAGCGAACATAAATACCAAATAGAATTGTAAAACCCAAAACGACTTCAGCCCAACGTAACCAAGCCCAGTCTGGGCCCAACTGAATTAAATCAAGGTCAGGTGCAAAAAAAGTAGGTGTAGTAAAAACTGCCACTCCAAATCGTGGTTCAGCACCCAAAGCAGAAGATAATAAAATCCAAGCAACACAAACTCTTAAAATACGAGGAACATGATCGCCATAAGAAGACAATCTAGCTTGTAAATCAGGGAATAGTTCACGAGCTCCCGTAAATCCAAGCCAAACCCATCCAACAATGAAAATTGAAAATACCGAAATCATTGAAACATTGAGCACCGAAAATTGAGAAAAAAGCGCTGGTCGCAATTGGCCATTCCAGTACTTAATTTGTTCAGGAGTTAGAATCCACCGCTCATGCGCTAAAGAAATTTCCGAAAAACAAAGAAGCCCAATAACACTAAAAATTAAAATAAGGACATGCAAAGATCTTCGTTTTTTTGAATCAATAATCATGGTAATTTCAATTTTTTATTTTAGGTGACATAAATTATGTCTTTATATGAAACGGATAGTTTACTAAAAGTAGCGTAAATAACAATAAATGTTTATCCCTATATGAGATAACTCAACAACAAATTACCATATGAAAACAATGGGTAAGGATTTTATTAAGCTGGGAAAACTATAGAAAAGACTTATAAAATAATGAACTATCTCAAAAGAGACTAAGTTGTAATTTGATCTAATAAATTTTACTGAGTTGAGTATGACGTTAATTGCAAAAACGTAGCGTCTATTTAATTCTATTTTTTAGTTAATAATCGGTAGGTAATAAAAATTGATATTAAAATTATTGGGAATAATGCCACGGAAAACATGGCTGGAGAACAACTCTTGGTACAGTTAGTTAACATGAACAAAAAAACAAAAATTAAACCCCCAAGGACCGTTAATAGTTTCATGATTACTCCCTCTAGATAAATTAAAGACACGCAGATTGCTCAACCTAAATTTATACAAGAATTTTTAATAAAAGCAATCCACCTTATCCACATAGAGTTATTTTTATAAGATTCCGAAAAATCATGTTAGAGTTCATATCGTCATGCAACGCTTAAATGGCTTCAATATCTAAGTTTTTGCGGACACTATAATAAATATAATAACTACAACGAGGTTTATTCTATATGAGGATAATAAAAAACATTGTTATGACAACGGCATTGGTAATCTCTTTAGATTCAGCAATGGTTAAGGCCGATATCTGTTTAGGTATGGCTTGTATGTATAACAGGATGACACCAACACAAGGTATTGATGCGACGCTAGTTCAAATAAATGAATCGTTAAAAGCTATTCAATCAAGAGTTAACGGCGGTTCTGCAGACAGTAAAGAGTCCAGTGATGAGGTCATTATTGAAAACATTAAAGATGCCTTAAAACTAAGTAAAGAAATTAATGCGAATGATAAAGTAGACCGTA
This sequence comes from uncultured Methylococcaceae bacterium, assembly GCA_903918335.1. GTDB lineage: Bacteria > Pseudomonadota > Gammaproteobacteria > Methylococcales > Methylomonadaceae > Methylobacter_C. The sequence continues at coordinate 1,965 of CAIXDX010000153.1, forward strand.
ATCGTAATCGAGCAAACGGTGATTTAAAGAAAGCTCGAGAAGCGGTACAGGCAGGCGATTTAAATAAGGCTTCAGAAGAGCTTAAAGTAGCTGAAAAACGCTTTAAAGACCTTAAAGGTATGATTGATTTAACCTTAGATGATAGAGAGTCTCAACAGACTCATATGTTAAACCGTATTTTGGGCACAGAAGATAAAAAAGCCGGAGCACGTAAATAATATGAAATAGTGTGCTAGTATCGAAAATAGATTAGATCGATACTAGTACGCACATAAGACCATAGCCTTAGATTTTTTTCAACACTATTGACAATTAAATATAAGTAGATAACTATTTTAGAGACTAAAAAACTCGCTCCGCAAAACCTAAAAAATCGGTAACTGACAGATCAGGACCGAACTAGTACAATTTAATACAATGTTCTCATCTTTTTTATGTAGGAGTTTTGCCGTTGCTCACGCAACCTAACCACCACAATAACCCGTTCCCCTTTTTTTATGTTGATTCTGCATTCTCTAAAGAGCAGTGTGCTTTACTAGATTCTTTATTTTTGCAAAACGCTGACTGGCAGCATCGGAATGGCGCATTTTATCGTTGTTCTCTTCAGGATGTTACTGAAAACATACCAGCAACGTTTCAGACAGAAGTGCTCGATAGAATGCGTGAGATTACAGGATTACCACTCGTAAATCGTGTTTTAGTTACGGCTCAACGTATGTTACCCGGACAAGTCATTGGTATACATAGCGACCGGCCGCTATTGGGCTATGAGATTGTCCGACTGGTTGTCCAGCTTAATAAAGGATGGCAAGCTGAGTATGGAGGTGTTCTAGAATTATTCTCATCTCCAGAAAGTGAAGCAGTTTTTAGTGTTAACCCTGAGTACAATAAAGCCTTTGGCTTTACGCTACACGAGGACTCCTATCATGGCGTTACCGAGGTTACCCAGCCACGACAAACCGTAGTCTTTAATTTCTGGCATGCGGCAAATACACCAGAACTTGCCACGCACATTCAAACCTTATTTACCAACGTAAAATTCTCTGAATTACCCACAGCGCTCGATCCTATTGCTTCAACTGCAGAATTGAGTCTACCGGAAGATAAAACATTACATGCTGGCACAGCAGCGATCGCACTGCATCGCTGGGGCTATGATGATCAAACCATTGAAATTGGGTACTTGCACAGCTCAGGCCTGTCTATCTGTGATTCTAACGATACTAAAACCTACGTCGCAGTTCTATTAGCGGATTGGGTTGCATATTTGCATCGAAATTCGTTTGATCTGGTACGCTGGCAGATCTTGCGTCGCGAACTTGATGGAATAAACGTTTTTGCTCGCCTAAAACCCACATGGCAACTTTGTCTGCCGGACTAGTGAGCCTTTTAGCCAATCAATCATCCTCAAATATTTACCAGTTTCTTATAAAAAAGTACTATATCATTCGGACCAATTATGCTTAAAGGATTACTCACCCAAGGCTTTTTCTACAGCTCTCTGAAAAACCAATTCATCAGGAATAATACCCGTCCAAGCTTCAAAAATCTGCATTGCTAATTGAACCAACATATCAACACCATCTACGACAGAGCAACCCTTATCACGTGCCTTTTCCAAAAACGGGGTAATTCTTGGATTAGTAATCACATCCACGACTGTTGCATCTGCTGATAGGGTATCCCAATTGATAGGTACAGATTCTTTCTCCGGTAAAGCGCCTAAATGCGTTGCGTTAAGTAAAATTTGAGTACCTTTAGGGAGCGCTATATTACCTGTCCAAGAAACCCATTCGGTAGGAACACCAGTTGCACGCTGGACCATATTTGCAACTTCAAGGCCTTGAGATTTTCGACGTGTAACTATAGTTAAATGTGAAACGCCCGCACGAGCAATCTCAACTGCCATAGCGCGTCCAGCACCACCGGCACCTAGCATAACAGCACGTTTACCCGCAATATTAGTTACTTTCTGGATTGCTTTAACAACACCCTTACCATCATTATTATGGCCAATCATCTTACCTTGTTCAAAAGTAACATAATTAGCAGCACCAATGACACGCACGTCATCGTCAAAACCATCAAGGGTTTCTATAACATCTATTTTATAAGGAACAGTAATACAAAAACCAGCAAACCCCATTACCTTGGCTCCGGCTATGGCTTCAGGAATCTCATCGGAAGAATTTATATTCATTTTCCAAAACTGCCAATTAAGTCCATAGTGTTTATAAACTTCATCAAACATCTGATCGATCGGATTTTCTGCTACAGGATTACCAAACATTCCAGTCATTTGTTTCTGTGGAGCGATCATATTATTAGACATTGTTATCACCTCTTTAAATAAAGACTACTTAAAATACTCATCAAATCATTGTATTAATTTATTAGCCACTATATAAATCTATTGTATTGAAGTTAAAGATTTATTTCTTGCCATAACTTTTAAGTATTCAATGATATCAGCAACCTGTTCTTGTCGATTTTCAACATCACGATAAAAAGGAATCATTTTGCTATTACTTCGAACACTTTGCGGATTAACGATAAACCGGCGTAGCCATTTTGACTTCCAGTATTCAGTAACACTCACTGGATAATTCAGTTCCGGCCCAATACTACCACCGTCACCATTTAGGGTGTGACATTTAATACAATGTTGCCGAAAGGCCAAAAAACCCTTTTTAACCGATTTAGAACTACTTGAAGGGGGTGTTGAATTCGGGTACTCACGTTTAAAAGATGTTAACTCAATACTTTTTAATTGCCAAGGCCAACTAAGCCAAGGTTCTTTTCTAGCTGAAATATCTCTAATATTTTCCCACACCAGAAAAAATGGAGCTGGATCGACTGTATCGGAATTGCTTCTAAGCAATTTTGTAAAACCATGTTGACCGTTTTCACCAATAGCAATCATCCCATTATGCTTAAAAATAACACTAGCAGGGATAATAGATTGATATCCATCCAATGCTGTAAACTTAACAGCATCATTATTTTTCCATGCTGATGTATAAACGGCATCTAACAAAAGATTTAACGAAAGCCCTTGATAAGATTTAATACTTGAATCAGTCGGACTGTTTACCGTTAGAGACTTAACTTCAATTATGTGAATAAGGTCTTCAATCTCTACTGTTTTAACGGTAACTCCATTATCAACAAAGGATAGCGCTGTAGCATGGACAGTAAATACAATGAAATAAAGTAGCAAACCACAAAGTAAAACTAGTTTTTGATAGATACAAGAATTAATAAATGTATAAAACATACTTTATGGGAGCTCCAATAAGTGAAAAGAGAACTGTCCTTATCATACCTGAGCCAATGAGTATAAGCATTATTCAATCCTGTAAAAAATTTTTGCCAATTAGAAAAATTATTTTAGCTAATCGAAGTCAAATAAGGCAGTAACTCAAGGTCTTTTCAAATAAACAACTTCGGGAGATGCTTTTAAGGCTTTATTCAAGATCATGTAGGTGTCCTTATCAAAAGCAGGTCTGCCGGCCTCCAATAAAGCCGAAATATCTGATTCAGCTTGTGCGGTACCCAGATAACACCAATGATCAATTACATGCAGATCTTCCGCTTCTTTAATTCCTATTACCCCGGCGTAGGGCCAGTGATTGACTCTCAACTTAGTCATGGTCTGTTGCAAACGTAACGCATGTGACAACATAGATTCTTCACCCACACAAGCCCCTTGGCATTTATGCAGTTGTCTTGCAAAACAAGGCCTACCTTTTGAGACTTTCTCCAAGCCCAGCACACCCAAACACAAATTATTATCCTGAGCCAATTTACGCAGCGCATTATGAGCATCTCGCTGAGTGCGAAACAAACCATACAGATTCTCTTGTCCGCCAAAGTCCAAATCATCTGCCCATGTCAGCACAGGGGTCAAGCAATCCTCTTTTTGCTCTAACTGCCAAGCACAAAGATCATTACTGCGTCTTAAGCGCCGATTGTGGATAGGTTGCAACGTCTTAATCAATTGTGCTTCTTTTAATAAGGCCCCGATTTCACCGGCGGTTTCTATGTAATCAATCCGGCGTAATTGCTGAGACAAACTCATCTCTTTAGAGTGCCTATAATCAGATGAGAAATGCGACAACACACGCTGTTTGATATGTGTACTTTTACCGACATACAAAGGTAAATCGTTCTCACCGTAAAACATATACACACCCGGCGTATCAGGTAAGCTTTGAATTAAACTATCATCAAGGTGAGAAGGGATACTGGGCCGACCCACCAACTTCTTAACAATTACGGTAATATAATCAGCATCAAAACGATTATGGATGTCCTGCCAAAATTGATGAATTAATTTCGCATCACCCAAAGCTCTGTGTCTATCAGAGACAGTTAAATCATGACGGGCAATTAAACTATCAAGATTATGGTGTTTGTATTCTGGAAATAAGGCTGTGGAAAGTTTAACACTGCATAAGATATTGGGCCTGAAGGTGATATCAAGACGTTTAAATTCGTTCTTTAAAAAGCCATAATCAAACCGTGCATTATGGGCAATAAACAAATACCCCTCCAACATGGTATTTAACTCCCGAGCGATGTATTCAAAACTCGGCGCATCAGAAACCATCTCATTGGTTATGCCTGTTAATCGTTCAATAAAAACTGGTATACGAGTTTGAGGATTCAGTAATTGACTCCACTCATGTACACCAGTCTGATCCACCAAGACCACGCCGACTTCTGTAATCCGATCCACCAAGGGATTACCCCCGGTGGTTTCAAGATCAACAAAAGCCAAACGTAACGTTGAATTTAAAATATCAACTCCCTGAACAACTAATAAATAAATCTATGTATATAACAATTAAATCGACTTACGCGATTGCTGAGTGCTGAAAAAGGTGTTTAATAAAATACCTAAATTGTTCAGTTGGCTTTTTCTTATAAGCATTCATGATGTCTTTAATTTTATTAGCCGATTGATCTATCATGTGTACTTTTTTACGCATTTGAATCTCCTTTTTTATTATTTTTTACGATGTAAGTTTATCCGAATTACTTCAAAACACAAGAAAAAGAGAACAAAAAGAAAACACAGGGGCGCGTTTAATAATCAGGCATAAAAAAAAACCCAAATAAGAGGGGCTTTTGTTAAACACTATTAATTAATTTTTATGGCTTAACGGCTTCAACTGCGAGTGATAAAGTCACTTCATCACCTACATTTGGCGCATATTTACCCATATTAAAATCACTACGTTTTAAGACCGCAGAAACATCGGCCCCACAAGCATCTTTTTGCAACATGGGATGCAGAGCACATTTTGAATTGTTTACCTTTAAGGTGATAGGTTTTGTAATACCTTTTAAGGTAATATTACCGTCTACTGAAACAATTTTGTCTTCGTCAAAATTTACTTTAGTCGACGTAAAGTTAGCGGTTGGATAATGCGCCGTATCTAAGAAATCTCCCCCCTGGATATGTTCATTAAATAAAGTGGAACCCGTTGCTACGGATGTTGTATCAATCATCACATTAACTGAGCCAGTTTTAGCTTCTTTATCTATTGTGATAGTTCCGCTAGTTTTATCAAAGCGACTTAATTGCGTTGAAAAACCAAAGTGACTATAAGAAAATCGTGGGTAGGTATGTGAGTTGTCTATGGCATACGTTTCTGGTGCCGCATACGCTTGGCTAGAAACAAAGGCAGTAAACATTAATGCGATTAATTTTTTCATGTGCGTTTTTCCTTCTGTTAAGAGAGATTGATTTTAAATACTTATTTGACTAATTTTCAACTGGGCTTCAGCCAAAGCCGCTGCTTTAATATCCTCACCTTTATTAAGACCTTCAGCATACACAAATTCAACATCTCTGATACCTAAAAAGCCCAAAAAGTGACGCATGTAAGTTGTTTGAGTATCCCAGTCTGTATGGGCATATTGACCACCACGGGCCGCGAAGATATAAACCTTTTTACCTGTTAATAAACCTTCTGGACCATTTTCAGTATATTTCAAAGTGATGCCTGCGCGAGCAATATGATCAAAATAAGCTTTCAAAGTCGTGGGAATTCCTATCTATTGAAGCTGTTGGAATGGGCTTTGGTTTTACTTGGTTACCTGAAGCCCAAATCCACGCAGAACTAACATGCGGTTCACTTCGCCAATTGCCTTTAAGAGAAGGTGCTACTCGAGAAATACCCTTATATCTTATCTTAGCAAACCCCGATTTTGCGGGTCCTGGGGTTAAAAGACTCACAGAAATTATCAAAGATTCGGCTAACTTATACTCGATAGATTAAGCCCGTTTAATTTCGAGGAGTATTGTTAAATCTGATCGCTGTTTTTCAAAAGAATCTGGCAAATATAAAACGCTGAGTAACTCCATAGAAACAGATAATCATTAATGCCCCACCCCCGTTGAATAACTAACGCTCTTATTTTGATCAAGTTTGACAATCAAAAAATTTCAGATACTTTGTTAATTGAAACAAAAATAATATAAAACAATAAGATGGAATCTAATAATGAAAAAATTAAATTATTTTTACATGCTTGCTTTAATAATGGTTAGCTGCAATTCTTGGGCATATGGTGGCGGGAGCAGTAGTAGCGCAAAGGCATGTTCTAAACCAAAATTTAGCGACTTTGCTCCTGCTGAAAATACTGAGGTGGCCGCAGGTTCTATCTTTTCATTTACAGCATCTGGAAACACATATCCTGAAAGTATCAAGGTAAGTGCCAAAGGACTACCTACCACAATTAAAGTTACCCCACAAAATGCAGGTAATAGTTTTAAAATTAGCGGAACACTGCCTGACTCATTAAAAGGTATTTATGCAAGAATTGCCATTGATGCATCCGCCCAAAATAATTGCAACGGCTCAGGTGGATGGCTCATCAAAATAACTGAATGAAAACCCACTCAACTTCACTATTTTATTCAACTCACATTAAAAACCTAGTAATTCACTTTGTTTTTAAATAAACTATTTTGCATTATTGCCCATTAATCAGTGAGGATCACATCATGTTAGAAATAAATCAACCCGCTCCCTTATTTAGCATCCCAAACCAGTTAAATGAATTAGTCAATTTAACTGATTTTGCAGGCAAAAAAAACGTTGTACTCTATTTTTATCCTAAAGATGACACGCCTGGATGCACCATTGAAGCCAATGATTTTACTCGCTTAGCAGATGAATTTTCTAAATTAGATACGGTTATTATTGGTGTCAGTAAAGACAGTTGTGAAAGCCACCTAGATTTTATTAACAAATTTGGATTAAAAGTCATATTACTGGCTGATACATCGGGTGAGTTATGCGAAAGTTATGGCGTGTGGAGAGAAAGAGAGAAAAACGGCGTCAAAATGATGGCAATTTTTCGCTCCACGTTCATTATTAATAAAGCAGGTATTTTAGTCGATGTCGAATACGGCGTTAATCACGAAGGTCATGCAGAAGCTGTTTTAGAAAAAATTAACAATTTAACTTAATCAGGTGGCTTACATGATTCCAGAACAAACCTTAAACCTAACCGGTAAGGTAGCTCTAGTAAGTGGAGCAGGTGTTGGGATAGGTAGAGCTGTAGCTTTAGCATTAGGTCAAGCTGGCGCCTTTGTAGGAATTCATTACCATTCAAGTAAATCTGGCGCAGAACAGCTTCATGATGAGCTGATTTCAAAAGGCATTTCATGCATGTTATTACCAGCCGATCTGACCCAAGAAAATGGAGCAAATAATATTGTTGATAAACTTGTTAGCGAAACAAATCGGCTAGATATTTTGGTTAATAACGGTGGTGGTCTTATCAAACGCGCAAAGATAGAAGATTGCACACTAGAAAACTGGAATAAATCCCTTGATCTCAATCTAACCAGTGCATTTTTATTAACCAAGCGAGCCATACCACACTTACGAACCACTGGTTCTGGACGCATCATTAATATCTTGTCACTTTCTGTACAAACAGGTGGCGCTAATGGTGGTGGCTCTTATGCCGCAGCGAAAGGTGGGTTGATGGTATTTACTCATACCTTAGCTAAGGAACTTGCACCACTGGTAAGAACAAATTCAGTAATGCCTGGTACCGTCGAAACACAACATCATGAAATTCATTCAACCGAAGAAATGATGGAAAACTACCGTAAGCAAACACCGTTAGGTCGAAATACCTATGCAGAAGAAGTTGCTAGCTCAGTATTATTTCTAGCCAGCGACATGTCATCTCATATCAATGGTGCATTAATTGACATTAGTGGAGGTAGATTTTTGCGTTAATCCTCTAACCGCAGGGTTTATAACAAAATAATAAATTAAACTCATGTTTGCTAACATAAAAAAAATAGTAATACCTATTTTTTGTGTATTCCACATGACAGCGATAGCATGGTGGTCTTTACCCCATAGCTTCGCTGGCATGGTCGCAGAAAATAACAAGCAAACAACTATAGAAACAAACTTATTTAAATGGTTTAACTTTGCGGAAAACAGTTGGCTATCCATTTTATTAACTCGCTATATTGATATTACCGCTAGCCAACAATATTGGGATTTTTTTGCACCTCAAAGTCCAAAATTCCATCAGTACTTATCTGTATGCAATAGCCTATTTACTAACACCCAATCTACTGAAACAAATTGTAACGGTGACATTTTATTTAGTAATTTAAAAGACAACATTAATATTTTTTCTATTTTTACTAATACCAGCCGCTACTATCGATTAACCGAAACTTTAATCAATTTGAACGAACCAAAGTTATTAGAAGCATTTGCCAGCTATTACGCTAGCCATCACGATCACAATTTACCTAATAACACCCATATTCAATTAATAGCTCATCAATTTGAACTCTACCCAGACCTTAAAGAGTTGCCCAGAGCAGGTTACCGAACCGATAGTATCCTTTGGGCAAATCTATAATGCAAAATAATTGGAACCATTTTTGGTTTAGAGTAATTGACGCCAGACAATATGCAGCCTTAAGAATTTTATTTGGTGGGTTATCATGTATTTATTTCTCAGAACTTTTACCTTATGTCGACAGCCAATTCAGCCGTTTAGGATGGTTAGGAAATATTCAACAAATTATTAATCAAAATGGAGGAACTTGGTCAATCTTCTTTATTAATGAAGACTGGAACTCTTCTAAAATCGCTCATCTCATTATTGGTTCGGGCATATTAGCATCCATTCTTATGATGATTGGCTGGCAAAGTCGTTACAGCACTTTTATCACATGGTTAATATGGGTCTCTTTATGGAACCGGAATCCATTAATTCTAGATGGTGATGATGTGGCTACTGATGTGGCTACTGATGTGGCTACACTTAGCCGGACACATAATTTAAAATAAATGAAAAAATTGTGAGTCCTAATGAGCCGAGAAAAATCTAAAAATTATCCAACTGAGTTCAAGACAGCAGCGGTTAAGTTAGTCAGTGAATCCAACCTGTC
>CAIXDX010000154.1 GCA_903918335.1 uncultured Methylococcaceae bacterium
AACCTTCAGCACGACCCATAACGATACAGTTAGTAATAATCAAACCTACGAATACAGACAATTGTTTACTGACATCATAAGCAAAGGCTTTAAGTATTTGATCAACTACGATTACCATCGAAGCAATAATAGTCATTTGAACAATAATCCGGATACTACTTGGAATATGGTTTCTAATCGCACTAATTGCCGCACTTGAACATGCAGTTACTAATGTTAATGCCAGCGCCATAATTAACGAAGTTGACATTTGTGAAGTCACCGCTAGAGCAGAACAAATACCCAATACTTGTAAAGTAATAGGATTGTCATTAACCAGTGGAGTGACTAATACTTTTTTTGTTTCATCATTCAAAATTGCACTCATGATTTCACCTCTTTAACGGTTCTTACTTTTTTCAAATACGGTGCGAAACCTTCGTTACTAGTCCAATATCTAACTAAATTAGTCACACCTGTACTGGTTAAAGTAGCACCAGCAAGACCATCTACTTGATATTCAGAACCTGGTTTAGTGGTATCTACAGAACCTTTAATTAAACTTAAAGCAGGCTCACCGATATCCGCTTCAGAAATTAGGCCTTTCTCTAAAGAAGGTTGATCAGACTCCGCATAAACTTTTTTGCCTTTCCACAATGCACGCCATTTAGGATTAACAACCTCACCACCTAAACCTGGAGTTTCTTGTTGATCGTAAAAGTTAATACTTTGTACTGTTTGACCATCCGCATCTAAAGATAAAAACCCATACAAAGTTGACCATAAGCCATAACCATTAATAGGTAAAATAATTGACTTAATAGCGCCATTTTCTTTAACCAAGAAAACTTTAGCGTATTTTGCTTTTACTCTGATGTGTGCAATATCTTTATCTTTTGGGATAGAAATACTTTGCGCAGGATCTTTGGCTGCTTTACGTTGATCATATTCATCAGCATTGATGTTTTCAACGTATTCGCCTGTTTCTAAATCAACAATTTTAGATTCAATCTTGTCAGAAAAAGCTTTATTGATGTTAGCACCTTCTTCAAGCAAGCCGGCCACGTCAAGAATGTTCTTTTTCATATCATCTGCTTTATTACCCACTTGTAATGGTTTTAAAGCAACAGCAGCAAAAGAAACTAATACCGCACAGACTAAGCACAAAGACACTGCAATGGCTATTGTCTTTTCTAAGCTATCATTTCCTAGAGCAAGTACTTTATCTTTGTAAATAATAAATTTACGATATTGTTCGTATTGCTCTAATGTAGCATTCAATTTTTCCATGTGTTTACATTTAGGCATGACGCTTCATCCTTCTTCTAATATTGGCCTGAATCACGAAATAATCGATTGTTGGCGCAAACATGTTTGAAAATAGAATCGCCAGCATAATACCTTCTGGAAACGCTGGATTAACAACCCTAATTAACACAGTCATACCACCGACTAATGCTCCAAATACCCAACGACCTGTATTGGTCATTGCAGCACTCACAGGGTCAGTAGCCATATAAACCATACCGAAAGCGAAACCACCCGCCGTTAAATGCCAATACCAAGGAAAGGCAAACATAGGATTAGTATCACTACCAATAACATTAAATAGCACAGAGGTTGCTACCATTCCAGCGAATACGCCAGCCATAATGCGGTATGAAGCCACTTTTGTGTATAACAAGAATGCAGCACCAATTAAGATTGCAACAGTTGATGTTTCACCTAAACAACCAGGTTCAAAACCTAAAAATGATTGAAACCAACTATAGTTAGCTGCATAAACTGCATCTAAACCACCGTTAGCCGCAATACCTAATGGAGTTGCACGTGTAAAACCGTCAACAGCAACCCATACAGAATCACCTGTCATTGAAGCTGGATAAGCGAAATATAAAAACGCTCTGCCTGTTAAAGCTGGGTTTAAAAAGTTTTTACCGGTACCGCCAAAGACTTCTTTACCAATAACGATACCAAATGAGATACCTAAGGCGACTTGCCATAATGGGATATCAGGCGGCATGATTAAGGTATAAAGCATAGAAGACACTAAAAAGCCTTCATTAACTTCATGACCACGTACAGTCGCAAATAATACTTCCCAAACACCGCCCACTGCCAAAGTCACAATGTAAACAGGTAAGAAATATAAAGCGCCATGTACCAAGTTTGAAAATGGATTCATGGTGCTATAACCAAAAATCATCATCGGAATACTACGCCAATTAGCAATTTTCTCAAGCCCCATTGATTCCATTGCAAGATTAGCTTGGTAACCGGTGTTATACATTGCCATTAACACACAGAATACCGTAGCAATCACCACAAAAGTCATGGTTCTTTTTAGATCATTACCATCACGCACATGTGTTATACCGCGAGTTACATCAGCGGGAGTATAGATAAAAGTATCAACCATCTCATAAAGACCGTAATACTTTTCTAAACGTCCGCCTTTTGTAAAATGCGGCTCTATGCTATCTAAAAATTCTCTAGCCGACATTATCCTTCCTTCTCAATTTTAGTTAAATTCGCTCTAAGCACAGGACCAAAGTCATGTTTGCCTGGATCTACAAATGTAAATAAAGAGACATCTTCTTCATCTAATTCT
>CAIXDX010000155.1 GCA_903918335.1 uncultured Methylococcaceae bacterium
GCCCCAATGAAATTAAATATAAAAATAAATAAAAATTAAAAATAAATGGATATGAGGTAAATAAATTATGCTCCCATCCATTTTGTATTAATGAAATAAATAGTATAATTGATAGATTTGCAACTAAACGCGTTTCAAATAATTTTGTTAATGCGTAATAAAGTGAGCTAATCACAGCAAAAAAAGAACCTAGTTTAATAGTTAAATACCAAAACTTATTATCATAAATATACGGAATTGTCGCTAACGGCTCCCCCCATAACAAAGAGAACTTCCCCATCCCAACACTAAGATGTTTAGTGATTTCCCAGACATTACCATTCCAAGAATCAAGTGCGATAACAACATCATCATGTGTAGTAAACTTAACAAAAGATAATGGGTAAAATGTAATTAAAGATAATATCAGAAATAACAAAAGATTAATACCACCAAAATCTTTAATGGCTCTATTAATTATTAACCCAAACTTACAACAATAATTCTCAAAATCTATTTGTCTCATTTTAGTGAATTTCCCAATATAATATAAACTGTCGATTAATTTAATTCAAAAAAAAGCAAAGATTATTAGCTTAAACAACATTTAAATCTCTAGGCGACATAGCTGGCCTTAATTTGTGTTCTTCTTTTGTCCTTTTACGCAAAATTAGCATAGCTGCTCGAGGTGTATTTGACACTCCAAGCTCAACTAACCATTGACAAGCCACATCTTCAACTGCTTGTCTTGCACGAATTTCTTGCCTATATCTCTCAATAGTTCGTTGCATAGCGGCTATTTTTTTAGTTTCACGCGAAAACCAAATCCCTAAGCCAGTACAGCCTAGACCGCCAACGATTGTAATTAAAGCAACGATAATCTCAATTTCCATGCCTATACCAGCGCTTTAAATATTAATATTCATCGTTTTGGCGTAGCCATCGCGTCTTTATATAGGTCCAATAATGCAGTCGCACTATGCTTCCAATCAAATTTCTCAGCTTGTTTTATCCCAGCTTTGCTTAATTGATCTCTTTCTTCTCTATTGCTAGCCAGTCTCAACATAGCTTGCGATAAACCTTCTACATCTTCTGGATCAAGTAGAATAGCTGCGTCACCAGCCACCTCTGGTATTGATGTTGAATTAGAAGTAAGGGTGGCCGCACCAAATTGCATCCCTTCTAAAACAGGTAAGCCAAAGCCTTCAAATAAAGAAGGATACAAATTGGCATAGCAAAATATTTATATCTGCTAATCAACATTGACCACCATCCTTGCCGTATCAAATCCCATATCCTCAAACCAAGCAACCCTGTCTTGTAACATCGTTAAAACAAGCATATAAGTACCCGGATGACTAGGTGCCTGCACCATCATGTTTGTTTCCAATGACTCACCCGGACCAATACCCGATTCTGGCAAACGAGTCCGCATACCCTCATAGATCACAACCTCTCTAGAAACCGTTAACCAGTAATAAGACAACGAGAGGGATCGTATAAAATCACCTACCCATAATTGATTACTTAGGTTGTAAACGTTAACTTCAACGGTTGTTTGCTCACCACACCTCAAGGTGGTGGTAAAGGGTATCAACGGAATTACCTTACCTATAAATTCAGTGACTATATTTTCAGTCTCCTTAACATTAGCCTGACAAAAACTAATGTTAGCAGATAAATCATAATTGCCTTCATGGGTCATAACTATTCCATTTTGAACGCTAAATATAACACTATCATTAGTCACTGCTAAAAAAACAGGACTGCATTCTGAATTATACTCTACAAAGGAAAAGCTAACTGAATAATTTCCACCAGGTAAATTAGCCAATAAACTGAAAGTCACAGTATATGCACCAGAAGATATTGACTTCTGTATTGGGCCTATCAATTTATTGTTGGTACCGTATACAACCCGCCCTGTGGTATCCAATATGCCAAGGCCCATTTCAAGCTCGTTAACTGCCCGATACAAAACAAAATCTACTGTAAAGTTAATCAACTGACCTCTGCAAATATGCAGTCCTTCTTTAAGCGTTGATTCAACAATAACCATATCCATATTGCTCAAATCTTGTTTTTGGATTCGATGATATTTATCCCACTTAATCTCTGGTATAACGCTTTTTTGAGTCACTCTTTTTGATAAATCAACCGCCTTTAATGTTTTAACTTCATTATAAAATGCAATATCAAGGTGAATAAACTTCTTAATGTTGTCCATCAACTCTTCATTGACAACTTCTAATTCGGGTCGGCTATGCGTTATGTTTATCCGAGGTACCACCATTGGACTCGGCAACCCTATCAAAGTAGCTATTTCAGCCATAAACCCTGACAAGTCATCAAACAAACCGATAACATCATATTGTTTAATTGCCTGAATAGCATTGTCATAACATGTGCTATCTGATTCTAAACCCGTACCCAAAATACGACTAAAATGACTAACGTATTGATTAGATATATTCATAGCAACAGTCTCAGAAAGCACTTTGCCATTACTGTTAATAAAACTATCCACTTGCTTTACAAGCTCAGCGGGAAGTGACTTTTCCACATCATTACTAACAAAATACAACCATGAAACAATTCGTTCAACAGGATCTCTGACACATGTAATATATTGATACCTTGGATCAAGACCCTCTTTAGCAGCAAAATGTATATGACCACTAATCACTGAATATAAACCGCCGTAATCTCTTATAAGATCACTATGTTGCCCAATCAAATTCGGTATAACCACCTCACCTAATGATTCGAACAGCCAATTATTGATCGACATACCCGCAGTTTTTGGTAAATGGTCAAAAATAATACGTCCAGGAAAAACTCGTTTCTTTAAATCATTTACTTTATTAGTCATAAAGGTACTCTCTTTGGTAATGCTAATGTTTCCAAGTATAATTCCATCAATCCTTTAGCGCTCTGCTTCCAATTAAATAAACCAGCTTGTATAGTTGCAGATGCGCTTAAATGATCTCTTTCTGCTTTATCAGCAGCCAGCCTCAACATGGCGTGCGTCCAAGCCTCAACATTTTCTGGGTCCAATAAAATAGCAGCATTACCCGCTACCTCAGGTAGAGAGGTTGAATTTGAACTAATCGTAGGCGCACCAAATTGCATCCCTTCTAATACCGGCAACCCAAACCCTTCAAACATCGTAGGATACAGATTCGCGTAACAATTTCGATATAACCATATCAACTCATTATCAGTCACATAACCCGTCATTATTATGTGCGCTTCTATACCCAGATCTTTTAATTGCTTCTGAAAGTCATCCATCAACCAACCTTTTCCACCGGCTAAAACCAGTGGCATAGGCACCCCACCTAAAGCCAAATATTTAGCATAAGCCTCAACCAAGCGCTTTTGATTTTTTCTTGGCTCTATAGTCCCTACGTTTAACCAATAATTTCCGGCCACAATATCTTGTAATGCTACGGGGCGCTCACCTAGCGCTAAAGGATCAGAAAACCGTGAGCACGGGTAAACCACCCGAATACGATCCGCAGGAAAATGTGGAAATACGCTTAAATAATGACTACGCGATGCTTCAGAAATCGCCACCACAAAATCCGCAGCAATTGACGACCGAAACACGCCCTCAAAACACCCTATTCGATTAGCCTCGGTTGTCCAGCTAGGATCTACTACAAAACCCATATCATAAAAGGTATAAACCAAGCGACTGGTTTGCAATTGGGTCGGACACCAAAAGTTATTGGCATGTACGATGTCAGGATGGCCCAATGCCTGCTCTAAGTTGGGTGCTGTCCAGAACTGACTCGCTTCTGTATACGATTGATGGGTTGGACCATAATGCACAGTTTGACCCCTATATGGGGATTGTTTGGGCATTAAAGCGTCAAAGTAAAAATTGCCAAAACTGGGATAAAGCGCATACCGATTTTCTGGCGCAACCTCAAGCAATGCCTTTATCAAAGCATCTGCAAAATATCCACAGCCTGCTTTACCAGAACCTGTTTGGGAAATGTCGTAACCAATTTTCATGAGGTTATCCACTCAACTTTTATCTTTTAAACTTGAGACCCAAGGCAATAGCGCTTGTTTCATTTCCTCTGTCAGTTCATTATTCCAACGTAATGCTGCTAAAATGCTTCTAGAAGCCAACTCAAGCATAATTAACTTTGATCGTGGAACCGAAGCATCTAGACGCTCACCTATCACCACATGGGCATAATTAAACAACCAGCGATCAGGAACTTTGCCGAACAGTTTTTTAAACATATCGTTAATTTCTTTATGTACCTTCACACGAGAACCTAAGGTCTTGTTATCAGCATACAACCGTGACCCAGCTAGTTTTTTTTCTATATATCCAAAGCGTACACCTGCTTTACCTAAACGCAACCAATACCCATAGTCCATACAGTAATTTAAGGTGTCGTCTAAAGCTCCGTGTTGTTCAACAACACGGCGTCTAAAAAACAAGGCCGGCTGACAAATAAAACAGGTAAATTGCAAGCGTTCAAAGTCCCAAGGTTCCGTTGGATAGGTTTCAAAAGCCACATCATCTAAATCAATATGATCAGCCATGCCATACACTACATCAATGTCTGGGTTGGCTTTAAAGTAAGCCACCACAGTAGCAATAGCGTCTGGATAGTAAACATCATCAGAATTAAGCCAACCGATAATATCGCCATCAGTAGCTCTAATGCCTTGATTAACTGCATCCGTTTGCCCATTATCCTTTTTTGATACCCAACGCACAGCTGGTCTAAAGTTTTTCAGCACCTCTACTGTATTATCAGAACTGCCCCCATCGAACACCACATGTTCAATTTCAAAATCAGGATGGGCCTGGCTTGAAACACTTTGCAAGGTGCGCTCAATAAATTGGCCCTGCTGATAAGAAGGGGTTACTACACTTACTTTCATGCATCTACCTTTTCGGGAAATAATTGTTCATGGTTACCATCAGCACTCGTTAGATTGCAACGTTGTAATTTAGCAGAAAGTTCACGCTGATCAGCACCCTGTCCTGTTTGAGCTGGCACCATGGTTGGCGTAATGTTAATTTGATAGCGCCCCCCGGAAAGGCCTACAGAAATCGATAGCTTCGCAGTAGTTCCGCGCTCAAACACTAGGGGTTCACCCTGATTTTTTTCACCTTGAATAACTTGAAAAGTTAAACAAGGTGCTGGTAACCATTGTGGTAGTAAAAATTCGATTTCCAGTGTTTTTGCTTCGGTAGTAGGTGCTAAATGTAGTTTAAGACTAGGTCCAACCCACCCATCTGCATAGGCACCAGTGAGCAAATTATCATGCTTTACATGGATGATGGCCCGCTGAAAAAGTGCCCAGTACTCATTTGCCATACGACCCGTATCAGAAAACTCGGCGGCTCGCTGTAAACCAGCGCCTATGAGTTGATTACGCAAGTTTTTATTTTCTACCGCTATCATCGTAGCCTCAGCAATCTGAGTGGGTTTCCTAGGATCAAACTGAATAGCTGCATTACCCGCTACTTCAGGCAATGAAGCCGCATTACTGCACAACACGGGAATACTTGCGGCCATGGCTTCAATAATTGGCATACCAAAACCTTCATACAGTGAAGGAAACACCATAGCTAACGAGTTTGCCATTAGTGTACCTAGCTCTGTTTCAGGTAAATAGCCCGGAAAGACAATACAATCACCCAGATGCATACGTTCAGCCGCGTTTTTTAAAAAAAGTTGTCGGGCTCCAGGGGCACCAGTACACACCAGCTTAATGTCTTTAGCTAAACCCATTTGTCTTGCGATACCAAACGCCGTTAACAGCATCTCGTGATTCTTATGCTGCCAAAAATTGGCGGGATAAATAAGATAGCGTTGGCAGATAAGATTAAGTTGAGTCAGTATCGCTTTGTTACTATTAATATCCGCTGCAATGCGCTGGGCAATGCGTATAGGGATAGTGCAAGTTCGCTCTGGTTCATATTTACTATAAGTTATTACAGATTGTCTTGAGTAATCCGAAATTGCAGCCATAAAGGATGCCTTTCGACAGGCATCTATAAAAACACGGTCGCGATGCGCCACATCTTCAGCCGTAAAAAAACTGGGATAGGTTTTATATTGCAGATCATAAAGTGTACATACCGTCGGTATACCCGGCTCAAAATAAGTAGGTGCAGTAAAGGGACAAAAAAGCAAATCCACCTGCATATCACTTAAGAAGGTACTATGATTAGTCAAACCTACTTTTTTACTGACTCGCTGCACTAAACGACTGAATCTATCGACAAGTCTATTAAGTATGCGAGGCATCCACATAGCTGATTGCCTCACGTGACTAGAACCGACGACCATCAATCGCCGTACGTTAAGTTGATCTAATAAAGCCAATTCTTTATGCGATGCAGCCTGAGTAAGCAGTACAAATTGCGTTTCAGGGTGCATTTTGGCCAGATACCGGAGTAATTCAAGTACAAAAATCTTGGCCCCGCCGTTCTCACCACCCGGTAACACGGGGGTGAGATCAACCGCAATTATGTTAAGCTCTTTTGTCATATTCTATCTTGTTATTTATTCCACTTAACTTAGAATCCACTATATACAAAACTAAGGGATTTCAATTTTTGTTAACTTAACTTTTTATTTTAAGTGCAATAAAACCTAAACCAATTTTACGAGTATCTTTATTCTCAGGATTAATTTCATTTGGTGCGGTTGGTTTTGGAATAGTGATTTCAACTGTATCCGATTTACCATCAGTTTCAAATGACAAACTATAAGTTGAAGGTGGATTTTTATTAACAATAGTAAAAGTTTGCTCAATAGTACCCACTCGCACCTTAATCGGTAGCCCCTGATTTGGGCCTAACGCATTTGCAACGATTTCAAGAGTGAATTTTTTGGATAACACTTGTTTAAACTTAAACTTTACTATCTTACCATCAGTCCATCGCCCCCAATTCTCTAATCCTGACATGCCTGATACTTCTGCAATAAATTTTGGGAAACCTGGTTTTTTAAAATCAATCCCTTCTTGCAAAGTAGCTTCATAGGGTTGTGGAGGTTGAGCCACTACTGGCGCAGGGGCAATTATTGGGGGAGGTGTAGACACCGCAGGTGCGGCAAGATTAGATACTTCAGTCTTCGCTGCTGGATCTGGTTGCTCATCACAACCGACTAAACCTAAAGCCCCAGAAATCAACAATACAGAAGTTGTATAGCATTTATTCATTTTATTCATTTTATTCACCTTTCATTGTGGTTATCGTTAAAAAATTTATTACTTTATAAATACAAGTGATCGAGTTAACTTTTATAAGCCACTAAGGCATAGTCCTGCGGCCCAAACATTAATTCATTAATGGCTAATTTTACTTGTTCTGCCCCTTCATTTAAATGCCTTTCCTCTGGATAGGGATGCAAACGCAGAATATCAATTGAACCAAACCCCCTTGCCTCCATTACATAGCGCATGGGTTCGGGCGGCAACGGATTAAGATGAGTAGGATCATAATAAAAGTTACAGGCCCCCACAATAATATTCTCTGGATTAGGTGTCTCAAATATAGCCACCCCCCCTGGTTTAAGGACGCGCAGTACTTCATCAAATAAGGCAATTAAGCGTTTAAAGGGAATATGCTCAATAATGTGCATACCGGTAACAGCGCCTAATGTATTGCTTTTAACAGTACGCAAATAGTCTATTGCATCGGCGTTAATAACTTCAAGTCCTAGTTCTTCACATTGACTGACCATAATTTTATTGCTGTCAACCCCTTGAGCCAGTAGTTCATTTTCTTTTAGTAACTCTAACCATTCTCCACGACCACAACCAATATCAAGGATAGGAGCTGTTTCTGAACCCGCTTTAGCCATATCAATTGCAGGTAAATAAATCGTTGCACGTTCTTTAATATCGGCTCTGGTACCGCGAAATTTATCTTCAAAACCAACATAAAAAGCATCCAGTAAATGATCTTCTTCTGCCACCATATCACTAAGTTGTTTCTTTGAGAAAGGTTCAGGTAAACGTTTACGTGCTTCTTCTAAAAGTATGGCTAGGCGACGATTTTGATCAAGAATATTATGTTTTTGATCACTGATTTGGCGTTTAATTTCTTGTAAATCTTTTTCAGTTGCACTGGTTTGTTGCGCAACACCTGCCAATAATTGCTCTTTAACGCTAATAAGTTCTGTGACTCCGACTTTACCTTGAATTAAGTCAATCAAGTGATTATTCGATTGACTTAATTGCTCATTACTTGCCTTATTATCAAGAACCGAAGTTAAGCTTTGTATTGCCTCGACTACTTTAGTATCAAGCGCAATACTTAAATCTTGGGATGCGCTATCTACCTGGGTATTTATTGCTAGGCTTAAACTGTGTAGCTGTGCATCGTTTTCTACTTTATGA